>SSSX01000259.1 GCA_015657735.1 Zoogloeaceae bacterium | reverse complement strand
TCATGCGCGGCGCGGCGGCCCCACAGGAAGCTCTGCTTGTTGAAGTCGACCTGCACATTGTTCAGCTCGATGGCTTTCATGATCGCCTCGTGCGACAGCGGCAGGCAGCCGCGCTGCCAGGCCAGCCCGAGCATGAACATGTTGGCGGCGATGGTGTCGCCCATCAGCAGCGAAGCCAGGCGCAGACCGTCGACGGCCGTCAGGTTGGGGCCGGCGGCAGCCTGCAGGCGTTGCAGGAGGGCTTCCTTTTCGATCTTCCAGTCGGGATTGCGGACGAATTCGCTGGTCGGCACAACGTCGGACGCAACGAAGACATGCGTGCGGCCGTTCCGGATCTTGCTCAGCGCTTCGTCGCCGGCGGTGACCACCAGATCGCAGCCGACGATGGCATCGGCCTCGCCGTAGGCGATCCGCGTCGCATGCAGGTGGCTGGCATCCGGGGCGAGGCGGACGTGGCTCATCACCGCACCGAATTTTTGCGCCAGACCGGTCACGTCGAGCACCGAGCTGGCGATTCCCTCGACGTGCGCGGCCATCCCGATGACCTGGCCGACGGTGACGACGCCGGTCCCGCCGATGCCGGTGATCAGAATCGAAAAATCCTTGTCCAGCGCCGGGATTTGCGGATCGGGCAGGGCCGGGAAATCGGCTTGCGCCTTTTTGACTTTGCGCAGGGCGCCGCCGTGGACGGTGACGAAGCTCGGGCAGAAGCCCTCGATGCACGAGTAGTCCTTGTTGCAGGCGCTCTGGTTGATCTTGCGCTTGCGGCCGAACGGGGTTTCCAGCGGCTCGACCGACAGGCAGTTGGAGGCCTTCGAGCAATCGCCGCAGCCCTCGCAGACGGCCGCGTTGATGAAGGTGCGCTTGGGCGGATCGAACCACTTGCCGCGTTTGCGCAGCCGGCGCCGTTCGGTGGCGCAGGGCTGGTCATAGACGATCACCGAAACGCCGGGAAAGTCGCGGAACCGCCTCATCACCGCGTCCATCTCGGTGCGGTGGAAGAGCGAGACGTCCTTCGGCAGCGAGCCCGACGGGAATTTGGCGACTTCGTCGGTGACGACGGCGATTTCCTTGACGCCCTCGGCCAGCAGTTCGGCCACCATTTTGGGCACCGGGAGTTCGCCGTCGATCGGCTGCCCGCCGGTCATCGACACGAAGCCATTGACCAGAATCTTGTAAGTGATCGGCACCTTGGCGGCGATCGCCTGGCGGATCGCCAGGAATCCCGAATGGAAATACGTGCCGTCGCCGATGTTGGCGAAGACGTGCTTCTCGTGCGTGAAAGGCTGCTGGCCGATCCAGTGCAGGCCTTCGCCGCCCATCTGGCTGAGCGCCGGCGGCGTGGCGAGCGGATTGTTGAAAATGGCCATCGCGTGGCAGCCGATGCCGGGAATCGCCCGCGAACCTTCCGGCACCTTGGTCGAGCGGTTGTGCGGGCAGCCCGAGCAGAAGGTGGGGATGCGCGACGGCGAGGCCGGGTTGGGGACGCCGGGCGGCATTTTGGGCGCCGGCAGCGCGATGGCCGGAATCGGGCAGGCAGGGTCGAGCGCGCGCAGCACATCGACGATGACCTTGGCGACGACCGGCGGCGACAACTCGCCGGTGGAGGCGAAGATGCTCGGCCCGCGGTCGGGGGCGAACGGATTGCTGGCGTTGAACTTGCCGACGATGCGCGGCTTCCTGGCCAGCGGCAGGTCGTAGAGCAGGGTCTTCAACTGGTTCTCGATCAACCCCTTCTTCTCTTCGATGACGATGCAGGCCTCGAGGCCGTCGACGAAGCCCTTGATGAATTCGGTTTCCAGCGGCCACACCATGCCGATCTTGCCGACGCGGATGCCCAGCTCCCGCAGCGTGTCGTCGCCGAGGCCCAGTTCGGCAAAGGCCTGCAGCAGATCCTGATAGGCCTTGCCGGCCGACAGGATGCCGAGGCGGGCGTCCGGGCATGGGTGCGAAACGACGTTGATCGGGTTGGCGCGCGCAAAGGCGGTCACGGCGTCGAGCTTGTGGTTGTACAAGCGGTCTTCCATGATCAGCGGGTTGTCCATCAGCCGGGTGTTGAAGCCCGCCGGTCCCAGATGCGCTGCGGGAGAATGGTCCGGGATGGTGATGTGCGGCTCGGTGGGTGAAATCCTGACCGAACCGCCGCCTTCGACAACGTCGTTATGAACCTTGATGCCGACCCAGCAGCCGGAGAAACGGCTGAGGGCGATCCCGTACAGCCCGAAATCGATCAGGTCCTGGGTGTTGGACGGGTACAGCACCGGAATGCCGGTGGCGATGAAGATTTCGTCGGAGAAGTTGGCGATGGTCGAACTCTTGGCGCCATGGTCGTCGCCGGCCAGGGCCAGCACGCCGCCGTGCTTGTGGGTGCCGGCGCTGTTGGCATGGCGGAAGACGTCGCCGGTACGGTCGACGCCCGGGCCCTTGCCATACCAGATGCCGAACACGCCATCGACCTTGGCGCCCGGAAACACGCCGACGTATTGCGTCCCGGCGACCATCGTGGCGGCCAGGTCTTCGTTCACGCCGGGCAGAAACCTGATGTTGTGGGCGGCCAGGCGGTCCTTTTGCGCCCACAGTTCCATGTCGTAGCGGCCCAGCGGCGATCCCCGGTAACCGGAGATGAAACCGCCGGTGTTGAGGCCGTTGGCCTTGTCGCGCTCCTGCAGCAGCAGCGGCAGGCGGGCGAGCGCCTGGTTGCCGGTCAGGTAGGCCCAGCCTTCCTTGATCTCGAATTTGTCGTCGAGGCTGAGTTCGGCGTTGATGAGTGGCGCGTTCATCGAACACTTCTCCTTCCGGTGATCTTTGGGGGAGGTACGGCGATCGCTCAGCTCTTCATCTTCATCATGAATTCGAGCATCCGGCCGGCCTTCCCCGAATAGGGTGGCATCAGCATGTTCATGCTGCGCCACGGGCTTTGCTTGAAGACCGGGCGCAGCTTGGAGAAGGTCAGGAAGCCGTCCTGGCCGTGGTAGTGACCCATGCCGCTGTTGCCGACGCCGCCGAAGGGGAGGGAGTGCATCCCGGCGTGGAGCAGGCCGTCGTTGATGGTGACGCCGCCGGAGATCGTGTTGTACATGTAGAACTCCTGGAGCGCCTTGTCGTTGCTGTAGACGTAAAGCGCCAGGGGGCTGTGATGGGCGCCGATGTAGTCGACCACTTCTTCCTTCGTCCGGTAGGTCTTGATCGGCAGCAGCGGACCGAAGATTTCGCGCTGCATGATGAGCATGTCGTCGGTGACGCCGGTCACGGCGATGGGCGGCATGATGCGCCGCGCCGGATCGCCGTCGCGGCCGGGGCACAGGTTGATGGCTGTGGCGCCCTTGGCAACGGCGTCGGCGAGGGTTTCCTGCAGGCGGTCGTACTGGCGCTGGTCGATTACCGCGGTGTATTCGCCGTTGGTGATGCTCGGGTAGCGTTCGGCGGTAACCGCCTGCGCTTCGCGGATGAACTCATCGACCTTGCCTTCGGGCAGGTACAGGTAATCGACGTTGGTGCAGATCTGCCCGGCATTGAGCATCTTCGTCCACATGATCCGTTCGGCGGCGGTGCGCATCGAATAGTCGGGCGCGACCACGCACGGAGACTTGCCGCCCAGTTCCAGCGTCACCGGCGTCAGGTTCTGCGCGCAGTTGGCCATCACCGCCCGCCCGGTCATTGGCGAGCCGGTGAAGAACAGGTGGTCGAAAGGCAGCTGGGTGAACAGCGGGCCGCGGCCGCCGCCATCCTCGAAGATGGCCAGCTTGTCGGCCGGAAAATACTTGGAGACCAGGCGCTTGAAGAGCGCGGCCAGCGCATTCGAGTTTTCCGACATCTTGACCATCACCCGGTTGCCGGCGGCAAAGGCGCAGATCATCGGCTGGAAGGCCATGGCGATCGGGAAGTTCCACGGGACGACGATACCCACCACGCCCACCGGCTGCGGAAAGACCCAGGCCTTGGCCAGCGGGTATTGCGTGGCGTCGACGTGGCGCTTTTGCGGCTTCATCCATTTCTTGACCTGCTTGATGGCGCCGAGGACGGCATCCTGGCACTGCAGCAGTTCCGTCAGCTTGGTTTCGAAGCTGCTGCGGCATCCGTAGTCCTGATTGACGGCGGCGATCAGTGCGTCCTTGTTGTCGACCAGCAGCCGGTGGATGCTGCGCAGGTCGCTGCGCCGCTCCTCGAGCGAGGGCATCCGGTTGGCTTTGTAGGCCGCACGCTGCTTGAGGTAGGCGTCCTGAAATTCGGCAGGGGTGCCGGCGGCAAAACTGATGTGATTGTCGGCCATGAATCGAGTTGCTCCAGATGTCGTTAACCATAACGGCCCGTGCGTCATGCCTTTTCTCGGCGCATGACCGCGACCTTATTGGCCCTATTGGAGCATCTGGCAGAGCGAACTCTTATCCCCCTCTCGGGGGGGCGTGGCGCCGAATTGAACAAGGCCCGGGTGCTGATCCCGGGCCTTGGTGGTGCTGGCTTCTTTACACTGGCGAGGCCGTTCGTGCTTGGCGCTTCTCAGTCCAGCACAGCGCCCTGCGACGCGGGCAGCACATGCTTGCGGTAGCGCTGCATGAAGCCGTGCGGCGCGGGACGCTCGTAGGGCACCAACGCGGCGCGGCGGGCGGCGAGCGTGACTTCGTCGACGTGCAGGGTCAGCGTCTTGCCCGGGATGTCGATCTCGATCTCGTCGCCGTCCTCGACCAACGCGATCGGCCCGCCCGCCGAGGCTTCGGGGCAGATGTGGCCGACGCACGGGCCGGAGGTGCCGCCGGAGAAGCGGCCGTCGGTGATCAGCGCCGCGCTCCTGTAGCCGGCCATCTTCAGCGCCATGGTGGCGCCGAGCATCTCGGGCATGCCGGGCGCGCCCTGGGGGCCGAGATAGCGCAGAACGACGACGTTGTTTTTCGCGATCCGGCCTTCGCCGATGGCCTTGATCGCCTCTTCCTCGCTGTTGAAGCAGATCGCCGGGCCCTTGCAGCGCAGCATGTCGGGCGACACGCCCGACTGCTTGATCACGGCCGTCTCCGGCGCCAGGTTGCCACGCAGGATGGTAATCCCGGGCAGCTGCCGGAAGGGCTTGTCGAGCGGCGGGATCACCACCGGGTTGCGCACCACGGCGGCCTCGATCGTGGCGCGCAGCGGCTTGCCGGTGACGGTCATGACGCCGGTGTCGAGCTTGCTCGCGAGCTGCTTGAGCACGGCCGGCATGCCGCCGGCCTGCCAGATGTCCTGCATGCCGTGCGGGCCGTTGGGGCTCACGGCGAGGAGGGTCGGAATGTCGTTGGCGGCATCGAAATCGTCGGTGCTGAAGGGCACCTCGGCCGCATGGGCGATGGCCGGCAGGTGCAGCGCGGTATTGGTCGAGCCGCCGATGGCCATGGCCGTGACGACGGCATTCCTGAACGCCGCCGGGGTGAACATCTGGCGGGCGTTGAGGTTTTCCTTGACCATGCCGACGATGCGCTCGCCGGTGCTGCGCGCGGCGGCCAGCTTGTCGGCATGCCAGCCGGGGATGTTGCTGGAGCCGGGCAGGCAGATGCCCAGCGCCTCGGCAATGCACTGGAAAGTGTTGGCCGTGCCCATGATCTCGCAGGCGCCGCAGGTGGCGCAGGTCGCGGTCTTGGAAAGGTGGAAGGGGTCGTCGTGGTAGTCGCCGTGGTCGATGGAGTTCTTCGGGTTGGACGTATTGCGTACGTCCATCTGGCCGGGGCCGGCGGCCAGGTAGATGGCCGGCAGATCGAGGCGGGCCATGGCCATCATCATGGCCGGGTTGATCTTGTCGCAGCCGGCGATGAAAACAATGCCGTCGTAGGGCTGCGAACGGATGTGGGTTTCCAGCATGTCGGCGATCAGGTCGCGCTGGGCGAGCACGAAGCGCATGCCGTCGTGCGCCATTGCGACACCGTCGCAGGGGGCCGGCACGTTGAACTCGGCGCATTCGCCGCCAGCCGCAAGGATGCCGTCGTGCACCTTGCGCGCCAGCTTGTCGAGGTGGGCGTGGCCGGTGGTCAGTTCGGTGTGCGAGTTGGCGATGGCGATCAGCGGCCGGTTTTTGAGCTTGGCGGTGTCGTAGCCGGCGCCGTGCAGCAGTCCGGTACGGAACAGGTTCATGATCGGGCTGGCGCTGTTCGAGATGATGTCGCTGCGTTTGCTCATGGAAGTCTCCTGGGTGCTGGCAATGGCCGGTATGGCCTTGCCGCCGGTTGTTTTGACGGAACCTATTGTGGCGCCTGTTCAATGTCGCGTATATCGCGATATTTAGCTATGATTGTCGCTATGAAAGAGATAATCGATTTGCGCGTGCTGCATCACTTCGTCCTCGCGGCGGAGGAGTTGAACTTTGCCCGTGCGGCTGCCCGCGCCCACCTCTCGCAAACACCGTTCGGACGCAGTATCCAGTCGTTGGAGGAGGAGCTCGGCCTGCGCCTGTTCGACCGCACCACCCGCTCGGTAGCCCTTACCGCCGCCGGCCGGCAGGTCTTCGCCCACGCGCGCACCTTGCTCATGCACGCACGTGGCTTCAGCGAGGAAATGCGTGCGCTGAGCGGCGCCGAGAGCGGCGCGGTGGCCTTCGGTGCCAGCCAGTTCGCGGTCGATTCCGTCCTGCCCGGCGTGCTGCCGCGGCTACGGGCGCAGGCACCTGGCCTGCAGGTGCATGTGCATATCGCCCAGTGGGAGGATTTGCTCGCCGATCTCGATGCCGAGCGGATCGAATTCTTCATTGCCTTTCCCGGCGGGCTGACCAAACGCAGTGACTACCGGCTTGCCGACCTGCCCAGCCAGCCGGCCTCATTCTTCTGCCGGGCCGCTCATCCGCTGTTGGCGGCGGGGGGGACGCCCAGCCGGGAAGACACGCTACGCTACCCCTGGGGTGCGCTGGACATCAGCAACACCACCATCGAGACGATCGCCGTCGCGATGGGGCTTTCGCCAGATGCGGCATTGCCGATCCAGCTCAATTGCGCGAGCAAGGAACTGCTCTACGAGGCCATGCTCGCCAACGACATGATCGCCGTTACCTGGACCAGCTGGCTGGCCGACCGCCTGGCCTCGGGCGCAGTGGTCGACATCGGGCAACTCGTGCGTCCGGCCATTCCGAAAAGCCTGCTGATCGCCAGGTGCGCGCTGGTCCAGCGCGCCGGGCGCACGCTTTCGCCGCAAGCGCGGCGCCTGTGCGAAGCCATCCTTGCCGCGAGGGCAGGTCGTCACCTGCCCTCGGCACCCTGCTAGAGCGTCCTGGCCAGTTCCAGCCCTTCGGCGAAGGCCAGCTTGGCATCCATGCCGCGCGCGTCGCGTGCGGCGCCGACGCGATGCACCCGGACGCCGCTTCCTTCGAGCTGATCGGCCAGATCGGCGCGGGCGCGCTGGCCAGCGCAGATGATCACGGTATCGACCTCGAGAACCTTGTCTTCGCCGCGATAGCTGAGTTCGACCCGGCCGCTGTCCACCTGCTTGAAGGTGACGCCGCCCCACATCTGGACGCCGCGCTTCTTCAGCACTTCACGGTGGATCCAGCCGGTGGTCTTGCTGAGTTCCTCGCCGACCTTGATGTCGCGCACCTCTAGCAGGTGAATCTGGCGATCCACCGCCGGCACCGGGCGCTGCGCGGCCAGGCCGCCGCGCGCCTCGAAGCTGGCATCGACGCCCCATTCGGCCATGTAGCCTTCCTTGCCCTGATGCGCATGCTCGTCGGATTCGGTCAGGTATTCGGCGACATCGAAGCCGATCGGGCCGGCGCCGATGATCGCCACCCGCTTGCCGACCGGTTTGCCGTGCTCGAGGACGTCCAGATAATCCAGGGCCTGTGCGGTGTCGGCGCCCGGAATGGGCGGCGTCCACGGGCGCACGCCGGTCGCCACCACCACGTCGTCGTAACCTTCGGCCAGCAGGTCTTCCTTGCTGGCGGACTGCCCGAGCCGCACGTCCACACCGGCCTTCTCGAGACGTTTTTCGTAGTAACGGAGGGTTTCGTAAAACTCCTCCTTGCCCGGCACGCGGGCGGCGAGTTCGAACTCGCCGCCGAGGCTGGTGCGCGACTCGAACAGCGTGACGCGATGTCCGCGCTCGGCGGCGACGGCGGCCACCATCAGGCCGCCGGGCCCGGCGCCGACCACCGCGATGCGTCGCGATCCGGTCGCCGCCGCGACGCCGGGTTCATCCTCCCGGCAGGCCAGCGGATTGACCAGGCAGGTCGTCATCCGGCCCTCGAACACGTGGTCGAGGCAGCCCTGATTGCAGCCGATGCAGGTGTTGATTTCGGCCGGACGTCCTTCGGCGGCCTTGACGACGAACTCCGGGTCGGCCAGGAAGGGGCGGGCCATGGAGATCATGTCGGCGTGGCCGGAGGCGATGGCCTGCTCGCCGACTTCGGGCGAATTGATCCGGTTGGAGGTGATCACCGGCACCTTCACCTCGCGCCGCAATTTGGCGGTGACGCCGGTAAAGGCGCCGCGGGGCACGTTGGCGGCAATCGTCGGCACGCGGGCTTCATGCCAGCCGATGCCGGTGTTGATGATCGTCACGCCGGCCTTTTCGACAGCCTTGGCCAGCGTCACGATCTCCTCCCAGTTGCTGCCGCCCTCGACCAGATCGAGCATCGACAGGCGATAGATCACGATGAAGTCGCTGCCGACGCGTTCGCGTACGCGGCGGATTACCTCCAGCGGAAAACGCATCCGGTTCTCGTAGCTGCCGCCCCAGCGGTCGCTGCGCTGGTTGGTGCGCTGCGCCAGGAACTGGTTGATCAGGTAGCCTTCCGAACCCATCAGTTCGACGCCGTCATAGCCGGCGCGTTGGGCGAGTTCGGCGGCGCGCGCATAGTCGTCGATCTGCTTGTCGACCTCGGCGTCGCTGAGTTCCTTGGGCAGGAAGCGGGTGATCGGCGACTGGATCGCCGACGGGGCCACCGATTCCCGGATCATCGCGTAGCGTCCGGCGTGCAGCAGCTGCATGCATATCTTGCCACCCGCCTCGTGCACGGCAGCGGTGACGATGCGGTGATGCGCGACCTCGGCCTCGTCGTCCATCCGGGCGGCGCCCTTGAACACCACGCCCTCGGCGTTCGGGGCGATGCCTCCGGTGACGATCAGGCCGACGCCACCGCGGGCACGGGCGGCATAGAACGCGGCCAGTTTCTCGAATCCACCGGGCTGCTCTTCCAGATTGGTATGCATGGAACCCATCAGCACCCGGTTTTTCAGGGTGGTGAATCCCAGGTCGAGCGGGGCGAGAAGGTGGGGGTAGCGGTTGGCGCTCATGGTGGCGATCCTCACGGTGCGGTTGGGTAAAACTCCTGGGCGGAGCATATCTTGACGGCGTCAAGTTACCTAGGTATCTTGACGCCGTCAAGTTGATCTCAATGAATTGGATATCTGCCCCATGAGCACCGGTGAACCCAAGCCCTACCACCACGGCGAGCTCCGCCCGGCACTGCTCCACGCGGCGAGCGGCATCATTCGCGAAGCGGGCATCGATGCGCTGTCGATGCGCCGCCTGGCGGACCGGGTCGGCGTGTCGCGAACCGCGCCGTATCATCATTTCAAGGACAAGAACGAGCTGCTCTGCGCGATTGCCGAGATGGGCTTCGCCGATCAGGACCGGATGATCGGCGCGCTGATCGAAGGTATCGGCACCGACGATGGCGCCAGGCTGTTCGAGAACTGGGTCCATGCCTACATCCGCTTCGCCCACGACAACCCCGAAACCTACGACCTGATGTACGGCAAGGAAATCTGGAAGCAGGGCGAGCCGACCGCCGTCCTGCGTCAGGTTTCCAAGGCCAGTTTCCGTTTGTGGGTGGAGCTGGTGGGCGAGCTGCAGCGGCAAAAGGTTCTGCCCGCCAGCCCCCCCGCGTTGCGGACGGCGCAGGCCTGCTGGGCCACGCTGCACGGTCTGGCCCGGCTGCTGATCGACGGCGTGTACGTCCAGCCCGGCGACCTCGACGAGATCGCCAACACTGCGGTGGAACTCCTGACCCAGCGCGCCTGCGGTCGCGATGTTCCTGGCACGTCCGCCTGAACCCCCGGCTTCGGAGAACACCATCATGAGCGTATCCGCCATCGCGACTCCCCCAGTTGCATCCCGAGTCGCATCCCCCGTTGCCGCGCCGTCCGCCGGCGAGATCGATGCCGTCGTCCGCAAGGCGGTGTGGCGTCTGGTTCCGATCCTGTTCCTGGCTTACCTGATCAACTTCGTCGACCGGATCAACATCTCCTTCGCCAAGCTGCAGATGAGCGCCGCGCTGGGGCTCGACGACGTGGCGTTTGGCGTCGGCGCCGGCATGTTCTTCGTCGGCTACTTTTTCTTCGAAGTGCCCAGCAACATGATCCTGGAACGCATCGGCGCGCGGCGCTGGGTGCCGGTGATCATGATTTTCTGGGGGCTGGCGACGGCAGCGCTGGCCTTCGTCGGCACCCCGCTGGAGTTCTATCTGATCCGCTTCTTCATCGGCTTTGCCGAGGCGGGCTTCTTCCCCGGCGTGGTGCTGTTCCTGACCTACTGGTTTCCCGCCACCCATCGCGGCCGGATCATGGCGTTGTTCATGACCGGGCTGGCGGTCTCCGGCGTGATCGGCGGCCCGGTCTGCGGGGCGATCATGCAGTATCTCGACGGTGTCGCCGGTGTCGCCGGCTGGCGGTGGCTGATGATCACCACCGGTTCGCCGTGCCTGCTGGTCGGCATCGCCATCTACCTGCTGCTGACCGATCACCCGGATCAGGCCGCGTGGCTCGACGAACGCGAACGCACCGTACTCAAGCTGAGCCTGGGCAACCCCGAACGGCCGAAGGCCTCGGTGAAGGACGGCTTCTTCAACTTCTGGAGCTGGAACAGCGCCTTGATCTACTTCCTGCTGGTCTGCGGCGGCTATGGCCTGTCGTTCTGGATGCCGACCCTGTTCCGCAACGCGGGGATTGCTTCAAGCCTCGATATCGGCCTGCTGGTGGCGCTGCCCAATCTGGTCGGGGTCGTTGCGATGCTGCTGATCTGTCGCCATTCCGACCGCACCCAGGAGCGCCGCTGGCATCTGGCGGCATGTTTCGCGCTCACCGCCGCCGGCTATGCGGTGACTGCCAGCCAGCTCGGCAATGTGCAGGGAATGCTGGTGGGCCTGTGCGTCGCCCATGCCGGCATTCTCGCCGGGGTGCCGATGAGCTGGACCATCCCCACCCGCATGCTGGCGCCGTCGGCTGCCGCCGTCGGTATCGGCATCGTTGCCTCGGTGGGCAATCTTGGCGGCTTCGCAGGGCCGGTGCTGATCGGCAAGCTCAGCGGGCAGACCGGCAGTTTCGCGGTCGGCATGCTGATCGTCGCCGGCCTGTCGCTGCTCGGCGCACTGTGGACGGCGCTGACCGTACGTATTCCCCGATAACCCCGGAGACATGATGATCGACATCGTCAACGAACTGCGTGCGCTGATCGGCGCAGCTGCGGTGCTGGATGCCGCCGAACTGGCGACCCGTTCGGCCGGCGCCTTTCGTGCGGACAATCTGAAGGCGGCGGCGCTGGCCCGTCCGCAGAGCACCGCGGAGGTGTCCGCCGTGCTGCGCTGGTGCCATGCGCATGCGGTTTCGGTCGTCACCCAGGGCGGGCTGACCGGGCTGGTGCATGGCGCCGACGCCGAGCCCGGCGAGGTCATCCTGTCGCTCGAAAACATGCGCGCCATCGAAGCGATCGATCCCGTCCAGCGAACCGCGACGGTGCAGGCCGGGGTGACCTTGCAGACCTTGCAGGAAGCCGCCGACGACTACGCGCTCGCTTTCCCGCTCGATCTCGGCGCCCGCGGCAGCGCGACGCTCGGCGGCATGGCGGCGACCAACGCCGGCGGCAACCGGGTGATCCGCTACGGGATGACGCGCGACATGATTCTCGGTCTGGAGGTCGTTCTCGCCGACGGGACGATCGTCTCGTCGCTCAACGCGCTCATCAAGAACAACACCGGCTACGACCTCAAGCAGCTTTTCATCGGCTCCGAGGGCACGCTCGGCGTGATCACCCGGCTCGTCCTGCGCCTGCGCGAGAAGCCGCTGACGACCAACATGGCCTTCGTCGGCGTCGATGGTTTCGACAACGTGGCGAAGCTGCTCAAGCACATGGACCGCAAGCTCGGCGGCACGCTGTCGGCATTCGAGGTGATGTGGCAGGATTTCTACGCGCTGATGAGCACGCCGCCGGCCGGCAAGACGCCGCCGCTCCCGCAGCACTATCCGTTCTATGTGCTGGTCGAAAGCCAGGGCGCCGACCGGGCGCTGGACGATCAGCGCTTCAATGGCGCACTCGAGTCGGCCTATGCGGCGGGAATCGCCGTCGATGCCGCGGTTGCCCAGTCCGAAGCCGATTGCCAGGGATTCTGGGCCTTGCGCGACAGCGTCGAACGGGTCATGCGCACCGGCGCGCCGATCATCTTCGACATCTCTCTGCCGATCGCCGAGATGGAAAATTACACGCGCGAACTGAAATCCGCCTTGCCCACAACGATCGGCCCCGACCATCGCCTGTTCGTCTTCGGCCACCTCGGCGATGGCAATCTGCACGTCGTCGTTACGGTGCCGCCGGGCGACTACGCGGCGGCGCGGCCGAAGGTCGAGGCGCTGGTGTATGGCGGGCTCGCCGCCTTCCGCGGCTCGGTGTCGGCGGAACACGGCATCGGGCTGGAAAAGAAACCGTGGCTGTCGATCAGCCGGAATGCCGCAGAGCTTGAGTTGATGAAGACCATCAAGGGGCTGCTGGACGGCAGCAACATCCTGAATCCGCGCAAGGTGATTTGATCGGCGGGCTGCCGGAGGGTGCCGCTGCGCTGGAGCATCCCCGGCCGCCGATGCTCACGCCAGATCGGCCGGCATCACCGTGCGCAGCACCGTCTGCGTCTCGCCCTCGCGCACCCGGTTGGTGAACCACCACAGGGCGCCCTTCTTGATCGTCCAGTCGGCTTCGTGGCCGGACAGCAGCAGCGCGGCGAGGCGGCCGAGTTCCGGCTGATGGCCGACCACCAGCACAGAGCCGCCGCCATCGGGCCAGCCGCAGGCAGCGAGGATCGCCGTGATGTCGTTGCCCGGACCGAGGGCCGGGACGACTTCGAAATCCTGAGTGAAGGCGCAGGCGGTCTGGCGCGTGCGCACCGTCGGGCTGACCAGCACGCGCAGCTTCTTCGGGCGGCGCGATTCGAGCCATTCGGCCACCTTGTGCGCCTGGCGGATGCCCCGCTCGGTCAGTTCGCGGGTGCTGTCGGGCAGGCCGTCCACGGCTTCGGCATGACGCCACAGCAGCAGATCCATCGTCGTTGTCTCCTCGTTTTTCGAATGAGCGCGGGATTCTGCGGCGTCCAGATTACCGTCTGATGAACCCTTCAGCGCCGCCACGGCGCCTTGCCCCACAGGATCGCTTCGAGCTCGGGCAGCACGCCCTTGCGCAGGCGGGCGATCTTCGGGGCGTGCCAGCCGGCGACGAAGGCCGCTCCGCTGCGCAGCTCCGGGTCCTTGCCGGCCCAGCCTTTCAGGCGGCTGCGGGCGACCGCTTCGTCGTTGAGATAACCAAGGGTTTCCTGGATGTCGGCGATGTCGTTGGCGAAGCGCACCGTCGCCTTTTCGGGCAGCAGCGGCAGCAGGAACTCGATGCCGTAGCGCAGACGCTTGAGCGCCACGCGCAGTTCGTGCAGCTTGTCGGGATGCAGGTCGGCGGCGGCCGCGGTGTGGCGCTTGCGGGCGCGCTTGCGCAGCTGGGTGAGCTGCAGGCGGGCAAAGGTGGTGAGGTTGGCCGATTTGACCAGCGCGTCGCTTTCGAGGGCGTAGAGATCGGCGGCCAGCGCCAGCATCTGGCGGCCGTGGCTGGCGGCGAGCAGCTGTTCGCGGGCGGCTGCCTTTTCGCGGTCGCGGCGGTCGACGGCCATCGCGATGAGACGCTGGGTCGCCTCGTCGGCAAGCCCCGATTCGGCCACCGGACTCAGCACTTCGGCCAGCATCACGTCCAGATCGCGGGCCGCGCCGAGGCCATCGGCGGCATCTTTCAGGCCCGCCGACCAGCGCTCGACGAAGGGCGCCGGCAGCGCCGGGCCGAAGAGGCGCAAGGCCGAGCGCAGGCGGCGTAGTGCCACCCGCAGCTGGTGGATGAACTCCGGGTCGTCGCTCTCGCGGGCGCCCGATTCGTTGGCCTGCCACAGCGCCAGGCAATCGAAGGCGATGATGCGGAAGGCGTCCACCGGCGATTGCTCGGGCGCCAGCCGCGACGGCCGGGCTTTGGCCGGGCGCAGCGCATGGTTCGAGAACAGGCGGTAACCGCGTTCGGCCTTGCTGACGTTCTCGGGCGTCAGCGGCAGGGTTTCGGCCAGCTGCAGGGCGAGGGCATAGAGCTCCTGCGGATCGCCTTCGACGAGTTCGAGTTCGAGTTCGCACAGCGGGCGGGTGTGCCCGCCGGCCTCGATGTTGCCGTTGTCGATCATCGCCAGCACCTTGACGCCGGCGCGCGGCGTGAGGATGCAGGTTTCGCGCTTGAAGCGCGTCGTGAATACCGGGACGAGATGGGCCTGCAGGTTTTCGAGGCGGTTGCGCACGTCGTTGTTGTCGATCGCCGCGAAGTCGAAGCTGCCGTTGGCGTAAGGCTGTTCCCACTCCGGCCGGGCCGACAGGCCGCCGACCGATTCGGCCGCGCATTTCACCGTTTGCAGCCAGCGGCTGCCGGCCTTGCGGGTCCGCACGGCCATGCGGCGTTCGCGCAGCTCGAGTTCGGGGGTGTCGAAATAGGTATTTTCGAGGGTGGTGCTGCGCCCGTCGCGGGGCGCGTCGGCGATTAGCGGGTGACGGCGCAAGGCGGGAAGGGCTTTTGGCGGAAGGGTCAGCTTGAGTTCGATTTCGTGGCTCATGGCGGTGCCGTCGGTTGTCGTGCTGGAGCGCCCGGACCCGGGCGCGCGCCATTCTAGACCCGCCGGCCCCCGGCTGTCTTGCGCGGGTCCGTTACATCTTCAGGCAGCGACGAAAGCGGTGTCGGCGCTGCCCCGCTGGCCCTTGTTATCCACCCACGCGACGGCCAGCCTGTCGCCG
The DNA here is from genome assembly GCA_015657735.1 of Zoogloeaceae bacterium. Classification (GTDB taxonomy): domain Bacteria; phylum Pseudomonadota; class Gammaproteobacteria; order Burkholderiales; family Rhodocyclaceae; genus Zoogloea. The sequence goes on along the minus strand of SSSX01000259.1, from coordinate 9,128 downwards.
GCCTTGACGCCGGTCAGCTGGAAGGCGAACAGCGGGTTGGCCGACACGGCGGTGCCGAGGGCGCCTTCGATGACGGGCCGGCCATTCACGCTGAGGACCACCGCGGTGATGAAATGGGCCGGCACCGGCTGGCCGGACGGATCGCGGCGCTGGCCGGACTCCATCGGATGCGGCAGCAGCACGCGGACTTCGCCGTCGGTGCCGCGCACGGTGGCGCGCAGTTTGATCGGATCGGGCATCGTCGCTTCCTGTGGGTGGTGTCTTACTCGCCGCAGCCGCCGATGGTGACCTTGACCTCGCGGAACACCGTGTAGTGCATGGCGCCGGCCGTGGCGACGACCCGCAGGCGGGAACTTTCGCCCATCTTGAGCTTGGCCTGGAAGCGCGGGGCGGCGCCGGCGCCGAAGGTGAACTGCAACGCCAGCGGGAAGGGGTTTTTGTCCACCATCACCGACAGCCGGGTGGTGCCGGGAATCTGGCTGACGACCTCGATCGGCACCGCGGCGCCGTTTTCGGCGATCTCGGGCGCCTTGAGCAGGATGTCGCGGCTCGGCTCGGCACCGGCGGCGCCGATCAGGCGCAGCACATCGGCAACGCTGCGGGTTTCGAAAGGCGCGCGGTTGAATTCCGCGGCCAGTGCCCGCCCCGGCCTGAGCAGACCGGTGCCGACCAGCGCGGCGAGCGTCGCGCCGCCGCCGAAAGCCTGCAGGAAGCTGCGTCTGGCGGCCGCCGTCGGGCACGCGTCGCGGGCAGGCGGATGCGCTGGGTCGTCATGGCGTGGCGAATGCGTGGGCTGGCGGCGGTGCATGGGCTTGTCGTGATCCGAAATAGCGTGTCGTCGGCGGTGAACACGCTGAACAGCGGGCGTGAGCCAGACCGCGGCGGCCTGCGCTTACACAGCCGAATAATAGTCCGCTTCGGCGGCCGCCGCGTCTGAAATGCGTACGCCGGCGTACGCCAGCGTCTGGAAATCGATGGTTGTCTCGACGCCGAATCCCCTCCGGAGCCGCGGATTGACGCGCCACGCCCGGCCGCCGCGCCGTTTCTGCCAATTGGCATGTCCCTTGCTGATTCCCCGACGGCTTTTCGCCGATTGAAAAGTCCTTGGTTCGAATCAGCGGTGCGGCAAGGGCGAGCGGATCGCCTGCCCGTCACCCAAACAAGAAAGGGATGGAGGCTTGCAATGACAACAACAATGAAGGCGCCGGTGATGCTGGGCGAACTGCGCGATCGCGTGCTGGGCCCCGGCGGACGAGCGCGCATGGGGCGCCTGATCGAGCGCGGCCGCGTCGATCCGACCCGGCTCACCACCCATCGTTTCCACTTCTCGGAGATCGGGAAGGCGCTCGACATGATGACCACCAAGGCCGACGGAATCATCAAGCCGGTCATCCGCTTCGACTGAACCGCGGAACGCCGCTCCGCGCTGGCCGGGCCGCGCTGCGTCCGGCTGTCCCCGCATCCACAATCAGGAATCCACCATGAATACCCGAATCCATGCGTCTTACCGCGCCGCGGCCGTGCTGTGCGCGCTGCTTTCCCCGCTCTGCGTGCCGGCCGCTTCAGCGGCGGAGGGCTTTACTCTTGTCGACGGCGACACCGGCAAGCTGACGATCTACGGCATCCTCGACGGCGGCCTGCTCAGCCGCAGCGGCACCGGCGGCGCCTACGCGGCGCAGGCCGGCACCGCTTTTTCCGGCCACAAATCGGAACTCGCCAGCGGCCTCGAATCCGAAAGCCGGATCGGTTTCAAGGGCTCGCGCACGCTGCGCAACGGCATGACCGCGCTGTTCCAGCTCGAAGCCGGCATCGCCATCGACGACGGCAAATCCACACTGAGCGACAAGGAGGGCAACAGCGTCTTCCGCCGCAAGTCCTTCGTCGGCCTCAGCGGCGATCTCGGCACGGTGGTGATGGGCCGCATCGACGGCGGGCGCTACAGCGTGGCCGGCAAGTACGACCCCTTTGCCAACGGCACGGTGGCCAATATGGCGTCGATCCAGGTGCACGGCACCCGCGCCGACAACGCGGTGGCCTACATCTCGCCGATGTGGAACGGGCTGTCCTTTCTGGCTGCCTACACCACCAGTCTGGTCGGGCAGGAGAGCCCCGGCAACAAGGGCGACGGGCGCCTGTGGGCCTTCATCCCGTCGTATGCGAAAGGCGGGCTGGATCTGACGCTGGACATCGAGCAGTTGCAGGCCAAGGGCAGCGAGGAGCACAAGCTCAACATCCTGGCCGCCGGCGCCGCCTACGACTTCGGCCCGGTCAAGCTGCACGGCTACTGGGAGAGCATCAAGACCGACAACTACAAGGACATCTTCGACGGCACTTTTGCCACCTTCAATGCCTTGCTGAACCACCGCAGCTGGATGGTCGGCGCGTCGGCGCCGGTGTTCGGCGACAAGGCCCGGCTGCGCGCCTCCTATGTGGCGCTCGACGACAAGACAGCGCTCGACGCGAGCTGCCGCAAGTGGGGTATCGGCGGCGTGTATTACCTTTCCGAGCGCAGCACCTTCATCTATGCCGACGTGGCGAAGATCAACAACAGCGCCAACGGCATCTGTTCGATCCAGCCCAACCCGGCGCGCACCGCGGTGGATTCCGGTGGCACCGGCTCGCCGGCGGGCGGCTACGGTACGCGTGGCATGGACATCGGCATCAGTCACGCCTTCTGAGCGCCGGGCATGATGCCGTTTGGCGAGCGCCGAACGGCATCCCGCGCAGGGGCGAATGACTCCGCCCCGGCGCGCGGGCGCTACCGGTGGCACGGTGTGCGTATCGGGCGGCGGATAGCGGCTGCGCACGGTGCGGGAGTCGCGTCCGGTCGCGCGCGTGTGCGTAACCGGCGGGTGATAGTCGGTATCCGGCCGTGCATAGTAACTGCACCGGCGCGGATAGCAGCTATCCGGACCGGATAGCGACTATACGGGTTGGCGCAGCGACTATCCGGGTTGTAGTAGCGACTATCCGACAGGAATAGCGACTATCGCGCGACGTTTAGTGCGTACGCGGTGCGGATCGTCGCTGTCACGATGCCAATATGGATTGCACCGGCGTCGCGAGCCGCTATCGCCGGATGAATGTCGGCAACCGGCCGCGCGATTGAAACCGCAGCGGTGCCGCCGGCTTGCCGCGGCACCGCCGGGCGACGCAGATCAGGCCGAGATGACGACCTTGAGGGCTTTACTGGTCGCTGCGCTGGCGAAAGTCGCGTAAGCGTCGAGCGCCTCTTCGAGCGTGTAGCGGTGGGTGATCAGCACCGATGGATCGAGCTTTTTGGCCTGCACGGTTTTCAGCAGCATGCCGGTGGTGGCGGTATCGACCAGCCGGGTGGTGATCGAAATGTTGTGGGCCCACAGGGTTTCGAGGTGCAGGTCGACCTTGGTGCCGTGCACGCCCACGTTGGCGATGGTGCCGCCGGCCGCGACGATGTTCTCGCACACCGTGAAGGTGGCGGGGATGCCTACCGCCTCGATCGCGGTATCCACGCCGCGTCCGTCGGTGAGCGCCTTGACCGCCTCGGCGGCCTTGCCGTCGGCGCTATTGACCACATCGCTGGCGCCAAAGCGTTTCGCCACATCGAGGCGGTTGTCGTCGAGGTCGACCACGATGATGCGGGCCGGCGAATAGAACTGCGCGGTGAGCAGCGCGGCCAGGCCGACCGGGCCGGCGCCGACGATGGCCACCGTGCTGCCCGGCTGCACCTTGCCGTTGAGCACGCCGCACTCGAAGCCGGTGGGCAGGATGTCGCTGAGCATCACCAGCGCCTCTTCGTCGGCATCGGCCGGGATCGGGTAGAGACTGGTGTCGGCGTGCGGCACGCGCACGTATTCGGCCTGCGTGCCGTCGATCAGATGACCGAGCTGCCAGCCGCCGGTGGTGCAATGCGAATACATGCCCTTGCGGCAGAACTCGCATTTGCCGCAACTGGTGATGCACGAGATCAGCACCCGGTCGCCGGCCTTGAAAGTGGTCACGCCGCTGCCGACCGCTTCGACGACGCCGACGCCTTCGTGGCCGAGCACGGTGCCCGGCTGGACGGTGGGCACGTCGCCCTTGAGGATGTGCAGATCGGTGCCGCAGATGGTGGTCTTGGTGATGCGGACGAGCGCGTCGGTGGCGTCCTTCAACTCGGGCTTGGCCCGTTCTTCGAGGGTTTTTTTGCCGGGGCCGCCGTAAACAAGTGCCTTCATGGGTGGTGTCTCCAATCGGTTGATGGTTTTCGCTCCCGCCATCGCGGTGCGGCGGCGGGTGTTTCCACTGAGCACGCTCCATGCCATCCGGAAGTGCCCCGCGCTGCGCCGCCAAGCCTTTGGTTTGAAAGGAAAGCGGCGCTGGCAGGCGCTGACGGGGCGAGCGGCTTCCGGACGCCGCGTCCGGAAATCAGCTGGCGGCGGCGCGCCGGCCGAGACGCCGGGCCTGGATGACCCAGCCGTCGAGCTGGAGGCTGCCCGGCGTGCCGGCTGCGACGCGCTCGTTGAACCAGCAGCGGGTCGGGAGCAGCGGCGTCGCTGCGCTGCTGCGGATCGCCGCGGCGTCGCCGGGGAGGTGGGCGAGGCTGTGGCGCACGGCGTCGACGGCCGCCGCGTCGAGGTCGCGGGCGATGAACACGAGGCGCCCGCGGCGGTCGTCGAAGGGGCCGCCGTCGGGCCAGCGCGGCAGCGTGACGGGCGGGTAGGCGACGCTCTGCACGCACTGGATGACCCGCGGGCGGGGCTCGCCGGCGACGTTCAGCAGGCCCTTGACGCGCAGCAGTTGCGGGCCGTGCGCGTGGAGAATGCGGCCCATCGCCAGCGCGAAGCCGAACCACGGCACCGGCGCCGCGAAATCCACCACGAAGCTCGCTACCGAACCGTCGTGGCGGGCGGCGTGCCGCGCCGGATGCGTTGTCGCACCCGGCTTCCATTGGCGCGGGGCGGTGGCGGCGGCGGCGCGGGCCTCCTCGTCGCGGCTGCGCTCCTCGCCCAGCCACGCCGCGACGTCCGGCAGCTTGCCGGCCGGCGCGTAGATGCCGCTGCCGAACAGCTGCTCCGCAGCGATGTGGCCGTGGCGCACGTCGAGGCGCGGCGCGCCGGGGTTGAGGGTGTCGAGGCGGGCGTCGAGGCGGGCACGGCTGGCCGAGTCGGCCAGATCGCCTTTGCTGACGAGCAGCCGGTCGGCCATCGCCACCTGACGCACCGCCTCGCGGTGGCGCTCGAGCTGGGCGAGGCCGTGGGTGGCGTCGACCACCGTGAGCACGCCGTCGCAAACGAAGCGCGCGGCGACGAAGCGTTCTTCCATCAGCGTGTAGATCACCGGCACCGGGTCGGCGAGCCCGGTGGTTTCGATGACGATCCGCCGGATGGGTGCAATCTCGCGCTTCGAAATGCGCTGGTGGAGCTGCTTCAGCGCCTTCACCAGATCGCCCTGCACGCTGCAGCACACGCAGCCGGAGTCGAGCAGCACGGTGTTGTCGTCGATCTTGTCGACCAGATGGTGGTCGATGCCGACTTCACCGAATTCGTTGATCAGCAGCGCGGTGTCGGCCATCGCCGGATCGCGCATCAGCGCGTTGAGGAGGGTCGTCTTGCCGGCGCCGAGAAAGCCGGTCAGCAGGCTGACCGGGATGCGGTCGACGGGGAGGGCGGTGGGCATGGAAGGCTCCGGTCGGGGTATCGGGGGCGGCACGCGAGCGCCGCGGGTCGTTGGCCGGAGTGTGGCAAGGGGCGTGCCACGTTGGCGCTGCGGGCGGGAGGGCGCGCGGCGGCCGGCGCGCCGCGGCGGTGGAGGCCGCCGGGCGGCGGCGGCGCTGTCCGGTAAGCAGTCGCGAACGGGCGGGGTGGCGTCCGGAATCCGGCCGGTGCGGCGTCGAGTTCGCCGGGCGGCCGGCATTTGTGGCGCCGATTCAAGGGCTTGTCCGGTGCGCCGGGCGCCGGATCACTGGCACGGGGTTTGCCACGCTCCCCACGGCGGTGCCGGCAGGGCTGCCGCCACAATCGAAAAGGAGACGACATGGGCGTTTGTATCATCGGGTGGGCGCATACCCCCTTCGGACGGCTGGACGACATGGATCTGGAAGCGCTGATCGCCACGGTGAGCCGCGATGCGCTCGCCGATGCGGCGCTCGACGCGGCCGACGTGGACGGCATCTGGCTGGGCCAGCTCAACGGCGGCTTCGTGCCGGACATTTTCTGCGCGTCGCTGGTGCTGCAGGCCGACCCGGGCCTGCGCTGGTGTCCGGCGACGCGGGTCGAGAACGCCTGTGCCTCCGGCGCCGCCGCGGTTTTCGCCGCCTGCGATGCGATCGAAGCCGGCCGCGCGGGCTTCGCGCTGGTGGTCGGCGCCGAGAAGATGACCGCCGTCGCGGGGCCGGAGGTGACGCGCATCCTCGGCTGCGCCTCCTACGTGCGTGAGGAAGCCGCCCGCGGCATGACCTTTCCGGGGCTCTTCGGCGAGCTGGCGAGCGCCTATTTCGAGCGTCACGGCGAGCATGCGGCGACGCTGGCGCGGATCGCCGCCAAGAACCACGCCAACGGTGTCCGCAACCCGTGGGCGCACATGCGCAAGGATCTCGGTTTTGCGTTCTGCAACACCGAATCGGAGCGCAATCCGCGCATTGCCGGCCCGCTGCGCAAGACCGACTGCTCGCTGGTTTCCGACGGTGCGGCGGCGCTGGTGCTGGCCGACGAAGCGCTGATCGGCAACGCGCGGCGGGCCATCCGCATGCGTGCCCGCAGCCAGGTGAATGACTTCCTGCCGCTGTCCCGCCGCACTCTGCTGGATTTCGAGGGGCCGCGCCGTGCGTGGGCGGCGGCGCTGGCCGGCGCCGGCTGCGGGCTGGCCGATCTGTCCTTCGCCGAGGTGCACGACTGCTTCACCATCGCCGAACTGCTCAGCTACGAGGCGATGGGCCTTGCCGCGCCGGGCCGCGGCGCCGACCGGCTGGCCGACGGCACGGTCTATCCCGGCGGTGCGCTGCCGGTCAATCCGTCCGGCGGGCTGAAGGCCAAGGGCCATCCGATCGGCGCGACCGGCGTTTCGATGCATGTGCTGGCGGCGATGCAACTGGCCGGCGAGGCGGGCGCGATGCAGGTGCCGGAGGCGGCGCTGGGCGGCGTGTTCAACATGGGCGGCGCGGCGGTGGCCAGTTACGTGAGCATTCTGGAGCGCGCGCGATGAACCTGGCCCAGATCCTTGCGCGCACCGCGCGAACCTTTCCGGAGCGGCCGGCGCTGTTCGTCGGCGCGCGCGGCGTGCACACCTATGCCGCGCTGGCGGCCCGGTCGGCCCGGCTGGCGGGCTACCTGCGGCAGAACATGGGGCTCGAGGCCGGCGAACGGGTGGCGATCTTCATGAACAACTGCCCCGAATACCTCGAATGCCTTTACGGCGTGCTGTGGGCCGGGCTGGTGGCGGTGCCGGTCAATGCCAAGCTGCATCCGCGCGAGGCGGCGTGGATCATCGACAACGCCGGGGCCCGGCTGGTCTGCGCGTCGCCCGAGCTGGCCGGCGATCTCGGCGCGCTGCTGAATCGCGCCGATGCCGCGCAGCCCTTGCTGGTGCCGGGCGACGGCCACTACCTGCGCGCCGTGTCGGCGCTGGCGATTCCGGTGCAGGCGCGGGCGCCGGAGGATCTGGCGTGGTTGTTCTACACCTCGGGCACCACCGGCCGGCCGAAGGGGGTGATGCTCAGCCACCGCAACCTGCTGGCGATGACCGCGTGTTTCTTCACCGATGTGGACCCGGTGTCGGCCGACGACGCGGTGGTGTATGCGGCGCCGTTGTCGCACGGCGCCGGGCTATACGGTTTTCCGTATACGCTGCGGGGCTGCCGCCACGTCATTCCGGAGTCGGGCGGCTTCGAGCCGGACGAGCTGGTCGGCCTGTCGCGGCGCATCGGGCGGCTGGCCTTGTTCGCCGCGCCGACGATGATCCGGCGGCTCGTCGAGCGGGTCAAGGCGGGTGGTGCCGACCCGTCCGGCTTCCAGACCATCATCTACGGCGGCGGGCCGATGTACGCCGGCGACATCCACACCGCGCTCGACGTGATGGGGCCGCGCTTCGTGCAGATTTATGGCCAGGGCGAGTCGCCGATGACCATCACCGCGCTGTCGCGGGCGGTGCTGGCGGACCGTTCCGATCCGGCGTGGGCGTCGCGTCTGGCCTCGGTGGGGGTCGCGCAGGCGCTGGTCGATGTGCGCATCGTCGACGCCCAGGGGCGCACCCTCGCCAACGACGAGGTGGGCGAGGTGGTGGTGCGCGGCGATACCGTGATGTCCGGCTACTGGGGCAACCCGGCGGCGAGTGCCGCCGCGCTGCGTGACGGCTGGCTGTGGACCGGCGACATGGGCTCGATGGACTTCCACGGCTTCGTCACCCTCAAGGACCGCTCGAAGGATCTGATCATTTCCGGCGGCTCCAACATCTACCCGCGGGAAGTCGAGGAAGTTCTGATCGCCCATCCGGCGGTGCGCGAGGTGTCGGTGGTCGGGCGCCGGGATGCCGACTGGGGCGAGTGCGTGGTGGCTTTCGTGGTGCTGGAGGAGGGGGCCGGCGGCGTCGGGGCGGATGAGCTGGACCGGCATTGCCTGGCGCACATGGCGCGCTTCAAGCGGCCGAAGGAATACCGCATCGTCGGGTCGCTGCCGAAGAACAACTACGGAAAAGTGCTGAAGACGGCATTGCGCCGGATGGTCGACGCGGCGCCGCCCGAATAGGCCGAGGCAGGCCGCCCGGCGGCCGGCCCGCTTTGGCCGGAACGCGCGCCGGAAAAGCGTGCCCGGATTCCGAACGCATTTCGAACGCACTCCCGGCGCGGCCGACCGCTATCAGGACGGTGTTTTTTGCGGAGCTGGCCGGAGAAATAAGCTTAATCGTGCCGGATCAACAGGATGGATATTCTGGCATTGCTCTTGCGTAATTCGATTTCGAACGAAACCGGCCGCGCATCGCAATTGCGCCGGCCGGTCGTCGAAATCCGAGAGACAGTTTCTGGAACAGGGAGGACGCGAGGTGTCGGTGAGAAAGTTCTATTCGACGGCGGCCGAAGCACTGGCCGGCGTGTTGCACGACGACATGACGATCATGTCCGGCGGGTTCGGGTTGTGCGGCATTCCGGCGGCGCTGATCGACGTGGTGCTGGCATC
>SSSX01000258.1 GCA_015657735.1 Zoogloeaceae bacterium | reverse complement strand
TTGCCGGAATCCGACAGGCTGTCGCCGAAAACGTACAAGCCCGAATACGGGCCGGCCTCGGCCGCAGCGCCCGCGAGGGCCAGGGCCAGTCCGGTGAGACTGCACAGACAACGCTGACGCCAAGCCATGACATCCTCCCCTCTGATCGACACGAAAACCGCCGGCCGGCGCCGCGGTGCTCCCGTCCGGGAGTTCTTCCGATGCGGCGTGACTATTGATTCAATATAAGCGGGGGCCGACGCTTGTAAAGGCGGCTTGAACCCATTTTAGGCAGTCGCCGCCTGCACCGCAATTTCGACCTTCCAGCCGGCATCGGCCAGCCGGCCCACCTCGACGCAGGCGCGGGCGGGCGCGGTGCCGGGCGGCACCCAGGCGTCCCACAGCGCATTGACGGCGTCGTAGTCGTTGATGTCGACGAGGTAGAGGGTCGCCATCAGCAGGCGATCCTTGCCGCTGCCGGCACGGATCAGCAGCGCCTCGAGGCTGGCCAGCAGCGCCGCGGTCTGGGTCGCGATGTCGCCACCGGCCAGCGGCGGCACCTCGACGCAATACACGACGCCGTTATGCACGCTGTAATCGGAATAGCGCGGCGTCGTGCCGGCGCGCTGGATGTCGCTCATCGTCGTCTCCACGGAAAAAACCGTATGTTGCAGTGCAGCCGTTCCGGCTGCTACCCTCTGAAGCTTCCCCCAGCGAAAATCCAGGGTTCCCCATGAGCGCGCAGCACCCCGACTATCTGCAGAAGATCCTCACCGCCCAGGTGTACGACGTGGCGATCGAGACGCCGCTCGACCCGGCGCCCAACCTGTCGGCGCGCATCCACAACCGGATCTTCCTGAAGCGCGAGGACATGCAGCCGGTGTTCAGCTTCAAGCTGCGCGGGGCCTACAACAAGATGGCCAACCTCAGTGCGGCGGCCCTCAAGCGCGGCGTCATCTGCGCCTCGGCCGGCAACCACGCGCAGGGCGTCGCGCTGTCGGCGAAGAAGCTCGGCGCGCGCGCGGTGATCGTCATGCCGACCACCACTCCGGCGATCAAGATCGACGCGGTCAAGCGCAACGGCGGCGAAGTCGTGCTGGCCGGCGAATCGTTCTCCGACGCCTACGCCCACGCCGTCGAGCTGGAAAAGACCGAGAAGCTCAGCTTCGTCCATCCCTACGACGACCCCGACGTGATCGCCGGCCAGGGCACCATCGCGATGGAAATCCTGCGCCAGCATGGCAAGCCGATCCACGCGATCTTCTGCTGCGTCGGCGGCGGCGGCCTGCTCGCCGGGGTGGCCGCCTACGTCAAGCGGGTGCGTCCCGAGATCAAGGTGATCGGCGTGCAGACCCTCGATTCCGACGCCATGGTCCGCTCGCTCGAAGCCGGCAAACGCGTCGAGCTCGAAAGCGTCGGCCTCTTCGCCGACGGCGCGGCGGTCAAGCTGGTCGGCGCCGAAACCTTCCGCCTGTGCCAGGAATACGTCGACGAGATGATCCGCGTCGACAACGACGCCATCTGCGCGGCGATCAAGGACGTCTTCGAGGACACCCGCTCGATCCTCGAGCCGGCCGGCGCGCTGGCCCTGGCCGGCGCCAAGGAATACGCCAAGCGCCACCACCTGAAGGACAAGACGCTGGTCGCCGTGGCCTCCGGCGCCAACATGAACTTCGACCGCCTGCGCTTCGTCGCCGAACGCGCCGAAGTCGGCGAACAGCGCGAAGCCGTGCTCGCCGTGACCATCCCGGAAAAACCCGGCTCCTTCAAGAAATTCTGCAACCTGCTCGGCAACCGCAACATCACCGAGTTCAACTACCGTTTCGCCGACGCCCAGAAAGCCCACATCTTCGTCGGCGTCGGCGTTCACAACCGGGCCGAAGGCGTGCGCATCACCGAGATGCTGCAACGCCACGAACTGCCCTGCCTCGACCTCACCGACGACGAGATGGCCAAGAGCCACATCCGCTACATGGTCGGCGGCCACGCCCCCCAGGCCGAGGACGAGGTGCTGTACCGCTTCGTCTTCCCCGAGCGCCCGGGAGCCCTCCTCAACTTCCTCGAAACCCTGCGCTCCGACTGGAACATCAGCCTGTTCCACTACCGCAACCACGGCGCCGACTTCGGCCGCGTGCTGGTCGGCATGCAGGTGCCGCCGGCCGACCGCGAGGCCTTCCAGGGTTTCCTGGCGCGGCTGGGCTACGAATACGTGGACGAAACCGGCAACCCGGCCTACCGGATGTTCCTCGGCTGAGGCGCCGGCCTCAGCGCTCCAGCACCTTGTCGTTGAGGGCCTGCTGGCGCTTGCTCATGAAAGGCTGCTCGGCCCAGATGTGGAACAGCGCGCACAGGGCCAGGGTCAGGAGCACGCTGGTCAGCGGGTTGAGCGCGTCCGACGGGGCGAACAGCTGGCGCACCACCATCGCCGGCAGCTGCACCAGCTTGCCGTGCAGCAGATACACCGAGTACGAGATCACGCCCAGATAGGCCGCCGGCTTGAGCAGCCAGCGCAGCACCACGTGGCCGCGGTCGCGATGGGCCTCGAGGGCGCTCCCCGACGGCGCGGCGAGCCACAGCAGCAGCGCGCAGATCACCGCGAAGCCCAGCTCGACGGACGGAAACACGCCCAGCAGGGCCTGCCCCAGCGTACCGCGGTACGCCAGCACCAGCACCGCGGCGAGCACCCCGCCGGCCGCGCTCGCGGCGACGCCCCGCGCCCGCCAGCGCAGCAAGCGCTCGACGCCCCAGCCGCCGGCGAGCAGATACTGCAGCGCGATCCCCACCGCGAACATCGGCCAGTAATGGATGAACCAGCCGGCGTCGAGCGCCACCGGCCGGGCGAGCAGGAGCAGGCTCAGCGCGGTGACCAGCCCGATCAGCAGATGGAAACGCCGCCGCACCAGCAGCGCCAGGTACATGCACAGATAGAACTGGAACTCGATCGCCAGCGTCCAGTAAACGGCATTGACCGGCGCGAAGGCCGCCTGCAGGTCGCCGTCGGGCGTCCCGAACACCTTGACCAGCGTCACCAGCTGCAGCCAGTCGGCGCCGGAGAAGCCGAGAAAGCGCGGATCGGGCATCTCGAACGCGCCGCTCTTCAGCGCCGACAGCGCCGCCACCAGATAGGGCAGCACGACGACCACCACGATCGACAGCCAGAACGGCGGGAAAATGCGCAGGAAGCGCCGCTTCAGAAACGATCCGGCGGTTTCCGAGCGGCGCAACGTGGACTCCGCCGACGCCGAGATCACATAGCCCGAGATCACGAAAAACATCGGCACGCCGAGGCTGCCGAAAACCACCAGCGCGGCCACGACCGGCAACGGCCCGACGAGCGCATCGCGGATGTGGAACAGGAAGACCAGCAGCGCGGCAACACCGCGTGCAATGTCCAGCAGCAGATTCATCGAATGCCTTTCAAGGACGCCGCCCCGGCAAGCTGACGCCGGCCGGGACGGAACTGGCGCCGATTGTCGCATGGCGCGGCCCCGCCGCCGGCCGCCGGCAGCGCATGCGGACTAGGTAAATCCCCGCCGACGCGGCAAAATGCCGGATTTCGTTCCGGGCACCACCATGATCGTCCGTCCCCACCTGCACTGGTTTCGGCTGCTGTTCGTCTGGCACGGCTCGGTCCTGCCCTACATCATCTCCCGCCTGCTGCTGGTGTGCGCGGTATCGGTGCTGAGCGTCCTCAGCCGCGACTGGTGGATGAGCATGCATGCGGAGTCGGCGCTGTCGATTCCGCCCTTCACGCTGATGGGCATCGCGCTGGCGATCTTCCTCGGCTTCCGCAACTCGGTCAGTTACGAGCGCTACTGGGAAGCGCGCAAGCAGTGGGGCGCGGTGCTGATCGCGGCGCGCTCGCTGACCCGTGAAATCATCAGCTTCGCGGCCCTCGACGAAACCCTGCAGCGGCGCATCGCGTGGCTCCTGGTGGCCTTCGCCTACGCCCTCAAGCATCAGCTGCGCGGCACCGATCCGCGCCCCGACCTGACCGGCCGCCTCGACGCCGCCACCCTCGAACAGGTCTGCGCGGCGCGCTTCGCACCGTCGATGCTGCTGCTGATCCTCGCCCGGGAGCTGGCCGGGGCCCACCGCGCCGGCATCCTCAGCGACCTGCAGCTGCAGTCGATGGACCGCAACCTCAACCTGCTCACCGAAGCCTCCGGCGCCTGCGAGCGGATCGCCAACACGCCGATTCCCTTCACCTACCGGGTGCTCATGAACCGCACGGTGATGGTGTATTGCATGATGCTGCCGGTCGGGCTGTCCACTTCGATCGGCTGGCTGACGGTCCTCGTCGGCCCGTTCATCGCCTACACCTTCCTGGCGCTCGACGTGATCGGCGAACAGATCGAGGAGCCCTTCGGCAAGGAACCGAACGACCTCGCCCTCGCCGCGATGTGCCACGGCATCGAGCTGTCGGTGTGCGAGCTGGTGGGCGAAGCCCCGGTCGGCAGCGCGCCGCCGGTGGTCGATTACGTGGTCACCTGAGGTGTTGCGGCGCCGGCGCTCAGCGCCCGCCGCGCCACACCGACACCAGCACCCACAGCCCGCCGAGGACCGCGCCGACGAAGCCGAACAGGCCGATCAGCGACACCGAGTCGCCGCGGTCGACGGTCAGCGCGATCGACGAACCGACGATCAGCGCCGCCGTCACGATGCCCATCGTCAGGCGGCTGGCGGCGCGGTCGAGGCGCTCGCCGAAGGCTTTCAGCGGCGGCACGTCCACCTCGACGCGCAGGCTGCCGCGCCGCGCGGTGCGCAGCAGACGGCCGAAATCGCGGGGCAGCCCGGCCAGCATGTCCACCGCCGCCACCAGCCCGCGCCAGCCGCGCCCGGCAATCGCCGCCGGCGCGTGGTGGGCCAGCAGCACCTTCTTGAGAAAGGGCGCCGCCTCGCCGGCGATGTCGAAATCCGGGTCGAGCTGACGGCCCAGTCCCTCGAGGGTGATGAAGGCCTTGATCATCAGCGCCAGATCGGGCGGCAGCGCCAGGCCATGCTCGCGCAGCATCGTCACCACGTCGCCGAGCATCGCGCCGAAGTCGAGCTCCTTGAGCGCCACGCCGTGGTAGTCGTCGACGAAGCGTTCGATCTCGGCGTGCAGCGCATCGCCGTCGCCGTCGGCGCCGCCGCTCCAGTTGAGCAGCACCTCGGCCACCGCGCCGGCGTCGCGATCGACCAGGCCGTGCATCAGCTGGGCCACCTCGTAGCGGCGCACCTCGGGCAGGCGCCCGACCATGCCGAAGTCGATGAAGGCCAGCCGGTTGTCGGGCAGGTAGAAGACATTGCCCTGGTGCGGATCGGCGTGGAAGAAACCGTCCTCGAGCATCATCTTCAGCACCGCATCGGCGCCGCGCCGGGCCAGCAGGCGGCGGTCGAAGCCGGCGCCGAGGACGGCCACGCTGCGGCCGGGGATGCCGTCGATCCAGTCCTGCACGTTGAGCCGCTCGCCGGTCCATTGCCAGTGGATGCGCGGCACGACGATCTCGGGGTGGTCGGCGAAGCTCGCCGCGATGCGTTCGGCGTTGCGCCCCTCGGCCGAAAAATCCAGCTCCCGGCGCAGCGAATGGGCAAACTCGCGGACTACCTCGCGCGGCCGGTAGCGGCGCAGGTCGGGCGCCTCCGCCTCCATGATCTCGGCGAGCCGGCCGAGCAGGCGCAGGTCGGCCTCGATGACCGGGCGGATGCCCGGCCGCCGCACCTTCAGCACCACCGGCGTGCCGTCGGCCAGCCGTGCGCGGTGCACCTGGGCCAGCGACGCCGCCGCCAGCGGCAGCGTGTCCAGCTCGGCGAACACCGCCTCCGGCGCCTCGCCCAGATCCTCGGCGATCTGCGCCCGGATGGCGTCGAAGGGCACCGCCGGGGCGGCGTCCTGCAACTTGCCGAACTCGACGATCCACTCCGGCGGAAACAGATCGGCGCGCGTCGCCAGAATCTGTCCGAGCTTGACGAAGGTCGGCCCGAGCTCCTCCAGCGCCTGCCGCACCCGCTCCGCCGGTTCGAGCCGCACGGCGTGCGGCGGCCCCTTCAGGTGGAGCGCCTTGCCGGCCCGCTCCAGCGCGTTGGCCATGCCGAGGCGCTGCACCAGATCGCCGAAACCGTAGCGGATCAGCACCGCGGCGATGTCGTGGACGCGGCCGAGGTCGCGGGCAGCGCCGAGGGCTTCCCACAACATCAGCGGCAACTCCGGGGGCGGGGAACGAGTGGCGGAACGGGGCGGGGCATGGCCCTAGGGTAATCCAGATCGCCAGCCGGCGGGAGGGCGCGCGGCCGTCAGGCCCGGCGCCGCAGCCAGGCGCTGGCGCCATCCACCGCGATGGCCATCGCCAGCATGGCCAGGATCACGGTGCTGGCCTGGGCCTCGTGGAACAGCGACAGGCTGTAGTAGAGCAGCGCGCCGAGGCCGCCGGCGCCGACGAAGCCGAGGATCGCCGCCATGCGGATGTTCATCTCCCAGCGGTACAGCGCGTAGGCCAGCCACTGCGGCGCGACCAGCGGCAAGGTGCCGTACAGGAACCCCGCCAGCGCCGGCGCGCCGCTGGCGGCGAGCGCCTCGGCCGGGGCCGGCGGCGTGTTTTCGAGCGCTTCGGCGAACAGCCGGCCGAGCACTCCGGTGGTGTGCAGCGCCAGCGCCAGCGTGCCGGCGAAGGGGCCGAGGCCGGCGGCGAGGACCATCAGCGTCGCCCACACCAGTTCGGGCACCGAGCGCAGCAGGTTGAGGACGAAGCGCGCCGCGCCGCGCGCCGGGCGTCCGTGGCGGCCGGCCGCCGGCAGCGCCAGCGCCGCGCCGGCCAGCGCCGCCAGCAGGGTGCTGACGAGGGAGATCGCCAGCGTCTCGAGGGCGGCGAAGCCGACCCGCGCGACAAAGCCGGGCGACAGGTCGGGCGGGAAGAAGCGCCGCACGAAATCCGCCGCCTCGGCCGCCGCGGCGCCGGTGAACAGCGCGCCGAGCGGCATGTCGAGGAAGGCGAAACTGGCGCCGACCGCCGCCAGCACGGCGACCAGCGCCAGCAGGCCGCCGCCGGAAACGCCGGCCTTGCTCACCGTACGCCCCGCTGCGGCCGCCGGAAGCGGCGCTGTATACCGACAAACATAGCGCTCATGCCATCCTCCGCCGCAGGCTTTCCGACAGCCCGTCGGCCGCCAGCACCAGCACCAGGAACGTGGCCAGAATGGTCGCCGCCTCGCCGCCGTTGAGCATCTTCATCGACTGGTCCATCAGCTGGCCGAGGCCGCCGGCACCGACGAAGCCCATCACCACCGACGCCCGCACCGCGCATTCCCAGCGATAGACGGTGTAGGACACCAGCTCCTGGGCGGCGTTGGGGAGCAGCCCGTAGCCGAGCGCGGCGAGGCGGCCGCTGCCCGCTTCGAGCAGGCTGCGCGCCGGACGGGCGTCGACCGAATCGAGGATTTCGCCGTACACCTTGCCGAGCATGCCGCCGTAGGTGATGCCCAGCGCCAGCACGCCGGCCGCCGCGCCGAGGCCGAAAACCCGCACGAAAAGCAGCGCCCACACCAGTTCGGGCACCCCGCGCAGCACCGCCAGCAGGCCGCGGGCGGCGATCCGCAGCAGCTGGCCGGGCCAGCCGTGGCGCCCCGGCCCGAGGCGCGACAGCGACAGGCTGCGGGTCAGCACGAGGCCCAGCGGCAGCGCCAGCACGACCGCCAGCGCGATGCCGGCGGTGGCCATCGCCAGCGTCTCGACGGTGGCGCGGCCGAGCAGGATGAGGAAATCGGGCGAGGTTTCGGGCGGCAGGAAGGCGCCGACGAAATGCCCCATCGCCGCCAGATTGGCCGCCTCGAACAGCGCCGCCGGCCGGAACTGGGCCAGCTGCAGCAGCGGCCACAGCACCAGCAGCGCAGCGAGCGTCCAGCCGAGGCGGGGCAGGGCGGCCGGATCGCGGGACAGCGGCTTCATGCGCAGCGCAGCGGCGAGCGATCGACCGGCGCCAGCGTGTCGGTTTCGCTCTCGGGCACCGCGCCCTCGGCCGCGTACAGCTCGCGCAGCAGCGCGTCGCCGACCCGCGGAGCCGGCAGGTCGAACAGGATCGCCCCGTCCTTGACGCCGACCACCCGCGGAAAATGGCGCAGCGCCAGATCCACCGCATGCAGGCTGGCGACCAGGGTCACGCCGCGGCGGGCCGCCTCCTCGTTGAGCAGCGCGACGGTGAGTTCGGACAGCGCCGGGTCCATCGCCGCCACCGGTTCGTCGGCGAGCAGCAGGTCGGGCTGCTGGTACAGCACGCGGGCCAGCGCGACGCGCTGCAGCTGGCCGCCGGAGAGGCGGTCGCAGCGCTCGTAGAGGCGTTCGGCGAGGTCGAGGCGGGCCAGCTCGCGGCGGGCGCCATCGGCGTCGGCGGGGACGATCAGCGAGGCCAGCGATTTCCACAGCGGCCAGCGGCCGAGGCGGCCGGCCAGCACCGCGGTCACCACGCGCTGGCGCGGCGGGATCGGCGCCGCCTGGTGCACCAGCCCGATACGCGCGCGCAAACGCCGCAGCGCCGCCGGCGAGGCCGCCCACGGCTCGCCATCGAGCACCCGCAGGCGGCCTTCGGTGGGCCGCAGCGACGCCGCCAGCACCCGCAGCAACGTGGTCTTGCCGGCGCCCGAGGCGCCGATCAGCGCCACCCGCTCGCCGGGCGCGATGCGCAGGTCGATGCCGCGCAGGGCGCGATAACCGTTGGCGTGGACCAGGCCGACGCCGTCGAGGGATAAACCCATGGTGATCCTTGTGCTGCCATGCCGGGGCGAAGACGTCCGCCCCGGCCGGCTTACTTCAGCAGGCCGGCGGCCTGGGCGGCCGTCTCGATGCCCTTGTAGTTGTCGGCCTTGGTCGGGATGAACTTGCTGGCGCGCTGCAAGGCCATGATCTCCTTGTGGGCCGGGTTGGCCGGGTCGAGCTTCAGGAAGGCCTGGGTGAGCTTGGCCTGCAGCTTCGGATCGAGATCGCCGCGCACCGTCCAGTTGTAATCGAAGTACGGCGGGGTGGTGGCGAAGACGTGGACCTTGGCGGGATCGACCTTCTTCTGCTCGACCAGCTTGTCCCACACCGACGCGTTGAGCACGCCGGCATCCACCTTGCCGGCCTGCACGAAGGCGACGGTGGCGTCGTGGGCGCCGGAGAAAGCGGTGTTCTTGAAATCCCGGTCCGGATTGATGCCTTCCTGGCCGAGGAAATAACGCGGCATCAGGTGGCCCGAGGTGGAGGAGGGCGCACCGAAGGCGAAGGTCTTGCCCTTCAGGTCGGCGAAGCTCTTGATGCCGTCGCTGGCGGTGATGAAGCGCGACGTGAATTTGGCGTCCTCGGCGCGCTGGACCAACGGCACCGCGGTGCCATTGGTACGGATTTTGGCCTGCACGAAAGTGAAGCCGCCGAGCCACGCCATGTCGATCTTGCGGGTGGCGAGCGCCTCGACCACCGCGGCGTAGTCGGTGACCGGCACGAAACTGACCTTCATGCCGGTCTCGGCCTCGAGGTAGGCGCCGAGCGGCGCGAACTTGCGCTGCAGCTCGGTGGGCGCTTCGTCGGGAATCGCGGAAACCCGCAGGACGTCCTCGGCCTGGACGGCGAGGGGCAGACCGGCAACGGCGGCCAAAGCGGAAACGACACAGGCGCGCAGCAACGCGCGCCGCGGGAAGGGCACGGAAGTCATCGACAGCTCCTCAAAACGGCGCGCCGCGAGGGCGACGCCAGCCGCCGGGACGGGGGAGAACGGCCCCGGCTTAAGTTTTCGGGGCCGCCGCACGGCAGCCCCGCTCATCACGCTTCAAGCGGTGCACAGACCGCGGGGCGGACTATAGCGGCGACCCGCGCAGCTGTACAGGCGGCGGAACCCGACGCCGCCCCGGAAACCGCGCCACGCTTACGTTGCAGTGCAAATGGACATTCCTCGCCGTAGCAGAACACAATGGGTCTGCTCCGGCGGCAGACGACGCCGGATCGACCGGTGCCCACCTTCCATCCGGGCGGTGCGGTGGCGGCGGATTCGGCGGTCGTTGTCCCTTGTCGCATCATCGATTGGAGGTAGACGAAACATGCAACTCTCACGGCGCCAGTTCTTCAAGGTGGCCGCCGGGGGCTTGACCGGTTCGAGTCTCGTCGCGATGGGTTTCTCGCCCACCGCGGCGCTGGCCGAAGTCCGCAGCTTCAAGCTCGCCCGCAGCACCGAAACCCGCAACACCTGCCCGTACTGCTCGGTCGGGTGCGGCATCATCATGTACAGCCTGGGCGACCGGGCCAAGAATGCCCACGCCGAGATCATCCACATCGAAGGCGACCCCGATCATCCGGTCAATCGCGGCACCCTGTGCCCGAAGGGCGCCGGCCTGCTCGACTTCGTGCACAGCAAGAACCGGCTGCGCTACCCCGAAGTGCGCGAACCCGGCAGCAAGGAATGGAAGCGCGTCGGCTGGGACGAGGCCTTCGACCGCATCGCCAAGCTGATGAAGGAAGACCGCGACGCCAACTTCGTCGCCAAGAACGCCGACGGCACCACCGTGAACCGCTGGCTGACCACCGGTTTCCTGGCCGCCTCCGCCTCCAGCAACGAGGCCGGCTACATCACCCACAAGGTGGTGCGCAACCTGGGAATGCTCGCCTTCGATAACCAAGCGCGTGTCTGACACGGCCCGACGGTGGCAAGTCTTGCCCCGACGTACGGCCGCGGCGCCATGACCAATCACTGGTCCGACATCAAGAATGCGGACGTGGTGCTGATCATGGGCGGCAACGCTGCCGAAGCCCATCCCTGCGGCTTCAAATGGGTGACCGAAGCGAAAGCCACGAACAAGGCCCGCCTGGTGGTGGTCGATCCGCGCTTCACGCGCTCCGCGGCGCTGGCCGACCTGTACGCGCCGATCCGCACCGGCACCGACATCGCCTTCCTGGGCGGGGTGATCCATTACCTCATCTCGACCAACAAGGTGCACCTGGACTACATCAAGTCCTACACCGACATGAGCTACCTCGTGAAGGACGAGTTCGCCTTCGAGGATGGCTTCTTCTCGGGCTACGACGCCGAGAAGCGCAAGTACGACAAATCCGGCTGGGATTACCAGCTCGGCGACGACGGCTTCGTCAAGACCGACCCGACGCTCGAAAACCCGCGCTGCGTGTGGAACCTGATGAAGGCCCACTTCTCGCGCTACACGCCGGAAGTGGTCGAGAACATCTGCGGCACGCCGAAGGACAAGTTCCTGCAGGTGGCCGAGATGCTCGGCTCGACCCACACGCCGAACCGGGTGATGACCATCCTCTACGCGCTCGGGTGGACCCAGCACAGCGTCGGTTCGCAGATCATCCGCACCGCGGCGATGGTCCAGCTCCTGCTCGGCAACATCGGGCGCGCCGGCGGCGGCGTGAATGCGCTGCGCGGCCACTCCAACATCCAGGGCCTCACCGACCTGGGCCTGCTGTCCAACCTGCTGCCCGGCTACATGACGCTGCCCGGCGAGAAGGAAACCGACTACGCGCAGTACATCGCCAAGCGCGCGCCCAAGCCGATGCGGCCGGGCCAGCTCTCGTACTGGCAGAACTACGGCAAGTTCCACGTCAGCCTGATGAAGGCCTGGTACGGCGCCGCCGCCACCCGCGAGAACAACTGGGCCTTCGACTACCTGCCCAAGCTCGACAAGAGCTACGACGTGCTGCAGGTCTTCGAGCTGATGCACCAGGGCAAGATGAACGGCTACGTGGCGCAGGGCTTCAACCCGCTCAACTCCTTCCCCAACAAGGCCAAGGTCGGCGCGGCGCTAGCCAAGCTGAAGTTCCTGGTGATCATCGATCCGCTGGCCACCGAGACTTCCGAGTTCTGGCAGAACCACGGCGAGTTCAACGACGTCGATCCGGCCAAGATCGCCACCACGGTGTTCCGCCTGCCGTCCACCTGCTTTGCCGAGGAAGACGGGGCGATCATCAACTCCGGCCGCTGGCTGCAGTGGCACTGGAAGGGCGCCGAGCCCCCCGGCGAAGCCAAGACCGATCCGGAAATCATGGCCGGCATCTTCCTGCGCCTGCGCGAGATGTACAAAAAGGACGGCGGCGCCTTCCCCGACCCGATCCTCAACCTCACCTGGGCCTACAAGGTGCCGTCCGAGCCCTCGCCCGAAGAGCTCGCCAAGGAATACAACGGCAAGACTTTCGCCGACCAGCTCGATCCGAAAGACCCGACCAAGGTCATCAAGAAGGCCGGCGAACTGCTCGACGGCTTCGCCCAGCTCAAGGACGACGGCTCCACCGCCTGCGGCTGCTGGATCTTCTCCGGCGCATGGACCGAGAAGGGCAACATGATGGCCCGGCGCGACAACGCCGATCCGTGGCACAACGGCCAGACCCTCGGCTGGGCCTTCGCCTGGCCGGCCAACCGGCGCATCCTGTACAACCGCGCCGCCGCCGACCCGGCCGGCAAGCCGTGGGACGCCAGGCGCAAGCAGGTGTGGTGGGATGCGGCGCAGGGCAAGTGGGTGGGTTCCGATGTGCCCGACTTCAAGATCGATTCGGCCCCCGAAGACGGCATGGGTCCGTTCATCATGAACCCCGAAGGCGTGGCCCGTTTCTTCGCCCGCGGCATGATGAACGAAGGCCCCTTCCCCGAGCACTACGAACCCTTCGAGACTCCGATCGGCGTCAATCCGATGCACCCGAAGAACCCCAAGGCCACCTCCAACCCGGCGGCCCGCGTGTTCAAGGGCGACATGGAAGCCTTCGGCACCGCCAAGGAGTTTCCGTACGCGGCGACCACCTACCGGCTCACCGAGCATTTCCACTACTGGACCAAGCACGTCGAATCCAACGCCATCATCCAGCCCGAGCAGTTCGTCGAGATCGGCGAGGCGCTGGCCAAGGAGAAAGGCATCGCGGCCGGCGACCGCGTCAAGGTCAGCTCGAACCGCGGCTACATCAAGGCGGTGGCGGTGGTCACCAAGCGCATCCAGCCTCTCAAGGTCGACGGCAAGACGGTCCACCACGTCGGGATTCCGCTCCACTGGGGCTTCAAGGGGGTGGCCAAGAACGGCTTCATCACCAACACCCTGACGCCTTTCGTGGGCGACGGGAACACCCAGACGCCGGAGTTCAAGTCCTTCCTGGTCAACGTCGAGAAAGCCTGAGGAGATCGCCATGGCACTGCAATCACTGGACATCGCCAAGCGCTCGGCCACCACCACCGAGCCGCCCCAGGCGCGCAAGACGCTGGAAGTCGCGAAGCTCATCGACGTCTCCAAATGCATCGGCTGCAAGGCCTGCCAGGTCGCGTGCATGCAGTGGAACGACCTGCGCGACGAGGTCGGTACCTGCGCCGGCACCTACGACAACCCGCGCGACATGACCGACCAGAGCTGGACGGTCATGCGCTACGCCGAAGTCGAGACCGACCGCGGCCTCGAGTGGCTGATCCGCAAGGACGGCTGCATGCACTGCGAGGACCCGGGCTGCCTCAAGGCCTGCCCGGCGCCGGGGGCGATCATCAAGTACACCAACGGGATCGTCGATTTCCACCAGGAAAACTGCATCGGCTGCGGCTACTGCATCGCCGGCTGTCCGTTCAACGTCCCGCGCATCTCGAAGAAGGACAGCAAGGCCTACAAATGCACGCTGTGCTCCGACCGCGTCGCGGTCGGGCTCGAGCCGGCGTGCGTCAAGGTCTGCCCGACCGGCTGCATCAGCTTCGGCTCCAAGGCCGACATGCAGGATCTCGCCGAGGAGCGCGTCACCGAGCTGAAGGAACGCGGTTTCACCAACGCTGGCCTGTACGACCCGGCCGGCGTCGGCGGCACGCATGTCATGTACGTGCTCAACCACGCCGACCAGCCGACGCTCTACAGCGGCCTGCCCGCCAACCCGACGATCGCCCCGACCGTCACCCTGTGGAAGAGCATCGCCAAGCCGCTGGCGATGGCCGGCATCGCCGCTGCCGCGCTGGGCGGCCTGTTCCACTACGTGATGAAGGGTCCGAACGAGGTGTCGAAGGAAGTCGAAGCCGAAGTCGAGAAGGAACTGGAGGCCGAAAAATGATCCGCGATCCGAACGACCTGCAACGCTACACCGCCTCCGAGCGGGCCAACCACTGGGTCACGGGCATCTGCTTCATCCTGCTCGCGCTGTCCGGCCTGGCCCTGTTCCACCCGGCGCTGTTCCCGCTCACGATGCTGTTCGGCGGCGGGGTGTGGACGCGCATCCTGCACCCCTTCGTCGGCGTCGTGATGATGCTGTTCTTCGTGGTGATGTTCTTCCGCTTCCAGTCCCTCAACCGGATGACCGGAACCGACTGGGAATGGGTCAAGCGGGCCAGGGAGATGGTGAACGGCGACGACCACAACATGCCGATCATGGGCAAGTACAACGGCGGCCAGAAGCTGCTGTTCTGGTTCCTCGGCGTGGCGATGGTGGTGCTGTTCGCGTCCGGCATCGTGATCTGGCGGGCCTACTTCTCGGCCAGCTTCCCGATCGGCGTGGTGCGCATCGGTGCGCTGCTGCACGCCGTCTTCGCGGCGCTGATGATCATCGCGATCATCGTCCACGTGTATGCCGCGATCTGGGTGCGCGGCACGATCCGGGCGATGCTCTACGGCACCGTCACCCGCGCGTGGGCCAAGCAACACCACCGGGCGTGGTATCGCCAGGTCACCGGCAAGTAACACCCGCAGGGGCGGATGCATTCGCCCCTGCGCATCGATCGCTTTTCTGGACCCTCATGCAGAAACTCCTGACCCCCGAAGAAATCGCCGTCGGCGCCGGTGCCGACGGCGCCACCCACCGCCTGCCCTCGCCCCGCGTCTTCGCCGGCCGCGCCGAACGCCTGCGCCAGCTTGCCGCCGGCCACGCGATGCACGACTTTCTCCTCTTCGCCGCGCGCCTCGCCGACGCCCAGCAAAACGCGCTCGACCACCACCGCCCGGCATCGCGGCCCGACCCGGCCGATCTCGCCCGCTGCCGCCGCCACGGCATGCCGCCCCTCGACGCCCACGGCGCCGACCTGCCCGCCGGCTGGGCCGACGTCCTCGCCACGCTCACCGCCGCCGTCGTTCCCCATGCGCCGGCCGGCCTGCAGAACGCCATCGCCGGGCTGCCCGACTTCCCGGCCCGCCGCCTCGATGCGCTCGCCCGCGCCATCCTGCGCGCCGAGGAAGACCTCAGCAACCCGGTCGAGCTGGCCCTCGCCCCGCTGATCGGCGCCAGCCTGCAAGTGCTGTGGACCGCCCGCGCCCTCGCGCTGCAGCCCGCCGACCTGCCAGCCGGCTTCGAGGGCGGCCAGTGCCCGGCCTGCGGTTCGCCGCCGGTCGCCTCCATCGTGCGCATCGGCGACGCCGGCCACGGCGTGCGCTACGCCGCCTGCAGCCTGTGCGCCTGCGAATGGCACGTCACGCGCATCAAATGCGTGCCCTGCCAGAACACCCGCGGCATCGCCTACCAGAGCCTCGAAGGCGCCGCCGGCACGCTGCACCCCGCCGTCAAGGCCGAAACCTGCCCCGACTGCCACGCCAGCCTGAAGATCGTGTCGATGGAAAAAGACCCGCTGGTCGACGCCTTCGCCGACGACCTCGCGACCCTCGCCCTCGACATGCTGGTGGACGACAGCGGCTTCCACCGGGCCGGGCGCAGCCTGTTCCTGTTCACGCCCTGACGCCAGCAATCCGCGCAAAAACAGCAACAATAAAACAATTATTATTTCAATATAAGCAACAATCGTTCCGCCCCGCAAAGGAGACCCCCCACGATGGCGTCCATGGTCCATGGCACCACGTCCGACGACAGCACCGCCTACCGCGCCCTGCCCAGTCTCGACCGCCTTCTCGCCGCCGCCGCGGCCCTCATCGACGTCCACGGGCGCAGCGAAACCACCCAGGCGCTGCGCGACGCGCTCGCCGCCGCCCGCCGCCGCATCGGCGAAGGACACGCCGCCCCCGATCCCGCCGGCCTGCTCCGCGACGCCGACATCCGCCTCGCCGCCCGCGCCGCGCCGCGGCTCAAGCGCGTCTTCAACCTCACCGGCACCGTCCTCCACACCAACCTCGGCCGCGCCGTGCTGCCCGACGAAGCCATCGCCGCGATGGTCGACGCCGCCCGCGCGCCGTGCGCCCTCGAATACGACGTCGCCACCGGCGGCCGCGGCGACCGCGACGACGTGGTGAACGAACTGCTGCGCGAACTCACCGGCGCCGAAGCCGCCACGGTGGTGAACAACAACGCCGCCGCCGTCTTCCTGCTCCTCAACACCCTCGCCCAGCGCAAGGAGGTCATCGTCTCGCGCGGCGAGCTGGTCGAGATCGGCGGCGCCTTCCGCGTGCCCGACATCATGAAGCGCGCAGGCGCCCGCCTCGTCGAAGTCGGCTGCACCAACCGCACCCACCCGAAGGATTTCGACGACGCCATCGGCCCGCGCACCGCCCTGCTGATGAAGATCCACACCAGCAACTACGCCGTCGAAGGCTTCACCGCCAGCGTCGCGCGGGCCGACATGGCGCGCATCGCCCACGCCCACGGCCTACCCTTCGTCGAAGACCTCGGCAGCGGCACCCTCACCGACCTCGAACGCTGGGGCCTGCCCCACGAGCCGACGCCGCGCGAAGCCATCGCCGCCGGCGCCGACCTGGTCAGCTTCTCCGGCGACAAGCTGCTCGGCGGCCCGCAGGCCGGCATCCTGGTCGGACGCCACGATCT
>SSSX01000257.1 GCA_015657735.1 Zoogloeaceae bacterium | reverse complement strand
CGCTTCGATCGCCGCCAGCCCGGCGGCACCGAGGCGCGCGATCAGCTCGACCTTGGTTTCGGTGCTGACCACCTGCTTCTCGTTCTGCAGGCCGTCACGCGGGCCCATTTCGACGATGCGGACGCGGCGCGGCAGAGTCATTGGCTATCCTCATTCATGGAGCGAACGTTCGATTATATTTCGGCGAAACCCAAAATGACATGCCGCCTCAGGCGCCGTCCGCGACGCCCGGCGGCGGCAGACGGCCGCCAACGTAGTCGTCGTAGAGGCGGTCCATGTTGCGCGCCGCGTCGATGTCCATCCGGGTGATCCGGCTGCCCACATCCCAGGTCGAGAACCACACCTGCACGGTCTTCCACTGGTTCTGCCAGCGCGGGTGATGGACCGGCGGGCCGGACAGGTGGCGGGCGGCGACGGCCATGAAATCGACCGCCGCGTGAAACGACCGGAAGCCGTAACTGCGGGTCAGCTCCTGGGCGGTGCCGACGACGACCCACGGATGGGCCTGGTGGTCGATGTCCCAGTGCGCCAGCCCGGCTTCGCGCAGACATTGGGCGGCGTCGGCGTCGCCGAGGGCCGGCAGCCGGACCTGCGGCGCCGGCGGCGCACCGAGCGGCGCACCGAGCGGCGCACCGAGCGGCGCGGTGGCGGCGGCCGGCCGGCGCGACCCGTCGTCGCCCGACCCGAGGCCGTAGCCGCTGCGCAGCAGGTCGACCAGACCGTGGAAGTTGTCCATCCACGAATTGTCGTTGAGCACCCGGACCTGGGTGAAATTGAGCTGGGCCAGCGCCGCCGGCAGCCGGTATGGCAGCGGCGGGCCATTGGGCGGCAGGGCGCCCTCGAGCACCAGCGGGATGACCGTGATGCCTTTTTCGAGGGCTGTCGCCAGTTCGATGCGCACCCAGTCGCTGCGGTCGTCGAGCCGGCGGCGCCCCCACTCGTCGGCGGCACGCAGCCATTTCGGACCGATCAGGGCCAGCACCACGCGGGTGCCGGCGAGGGCCCGGTGCAGACTCTCGCGCCAGTCTTCGCCGGCCATGATCCACTTCTGGTCGAGGAACACCGCGCCGTCGCCGAAAACCCGGCACAGCTGCGCTTCCAGGGCCAGGGCGGCGTGCCGGGTGTCCTCCCGGCGATAGCTGATGAAGATTTCGTGGGCCATGGCACGCTCCGGGCAGCGGGGATCGGCGCTTCAACTATAGCCGGTGGAGGCGGTCGGCGCGCTCAGCCGGGCGGCGCTGGCCGCCGCCCTCCGAGGCGCCTCACGAAGCGCCACAGCAGCGCGATCAACACCCCCGCGAGGGCGACGAAAAGCACCAGCAGGCCGAGGAAGGCCAGCGGGTGATGGAGCAGCGTCCACATTCCGCCGGCGAACAGCAGGTCTTCGCCGACCGAGGCGACGACATTGCTGACCGGCTCCGGCGAGGTGTTGAGCGCCGCCCGCGCACCGGCCTTGGCGAAATGGGTGCCCGCCGCCAGCGTGCCGCCGACGAGCCCCATCGCGACCTGCAGCGCGCCGCTGTGGTCGCCCATTACCGCGGCCGCCAGCGCGGCGCCGGCCGGGATGCGGATGAAGGTGTGCACCGCGTCCCACATCGAATCGAGCCACGGCAGCTTGTCGGCGAAGAACTCGACGAGCAGCAGCAGGCCGGAGACGCCCAGCACCAGCGGGTGGGCCAGCACGCCGAGACCGCCCGGCAGCTGCACGCCGGCGAAGCGGGCCAGCGCCCCGAGCACGAACACCAGCGCGTACAGCCGCAAGCCGCTGGCCCAGCCGAGTCCGGCGGCCAGCGCCGCCAGCGAGGCGAGATCGACCGGCAGGCCACGCCAGTCGAGCAGCGGCTTGACGCCTTCGGCGAGGGCGGCGAGGTCCATCGGGACGTCAGGCTTGCAGATGCGCGGCGTGGTGGTTGAGGTGGTCGGCCATGAACGTCGAGATGAAGTAGTAGCCGTGGTCGTAGCCGGGATGGCGGCGCAGGGTCAGCGGCTGGCCGTCGGCGCAAACCTGCTCGAAGCGGTCGGGGTTCAGCTGGGTGGGCAGGAAGGGGTCGGCGAGGCCCTGGTCGATGAGGATCGCCGGGCAGCGCCGGCCGTCCTCGACCAGCGCCGCGGCATCGTGCCGGCGCCACAGCGCGCGGTCGTCGCCGAGATAGCCGCCGAAGGCCTTCTCGCCCCACGGGCAGTGGCTGGGGGCGGCGATCGGCGCGAAGGCCGATACCGAACGGTAGAGCTCCGGATGGCGCAGCGCGAGGGTCAGCGCACCGTGGCCGCCCATCGAATGGCCGAAGATGCCGCAACGCGACAGGTCGGCCGGAAAGCGCAGGCCGATCAGCTGGCGCAGCTCGCCGGTGATGTAGCTTTCCATGCGCCAGTGGCGGGCCCACGGCTCGCGGATGGCGTCGACATAGAAGCCGGCGCCGACGCCGAAATCCCAGGCGTCGGCTTCGCCGGGCAGATTGGCGCCGCGGGGGCTGGTATCGGGGGCGACCAGCATCAGCCCCAGTTCGGCCGCCAGCCGCTGGGCGCCAGCCTTGACCGGGAAGGTTTCCTCGGTGCAGGTCAGGCCGGCCAGGTAGAAGAGCACCGGCACCGGGCCGGCCGCCGCCTGGGGCGGCACGAAGACCGCGAAGCGCATCGGCAGGCCAGTTTCCCGCGACGGGTGGCGGAAGAAGCCCTGCTGCCCGCCGAAGCAGGCATGCCGGGAGAGGGTTTCGAAGGCCATGGCGGACGGCGAACCCTGGCCGACGCTCAGTACAGCACCACCGAGCGGATCGACTCGCCGCGCTTCATCAGGTCGAAACCGTCGTTGATCCGCTCGAGGGGCAGCGTGTGGGTGATCAGGTCGTCGATGTTGAGCTTGCCCTCCATGTACCAGTCGACGATCTTCGGCACGTCGGTACGGCCGCGCGCGCCGCCGAAGGCCGAGCCTTTCCAGACGCGGCCGGTGACGAGCTGGAACGGCCGCGTCGCTATCTCGGCGCCGGCCTCGGCCACGCCGATGATCACCGACTGGCCCCAGCCCTTGTGGGTGCATTCGAGCGCCTGACGCATCACCCTGGTGTTGCCGATGCACTCGAAGCTGTAGTCGGCGCCGCCGTCGGTGAGCTGGACGATGTGATCGACGACGTTGTCAACCTCGTTCGGGTTGATGAAGTGGGTCATGCCGAACTTGCGCGCCATCGCTTCGCGGCCGGGGTTGAGATCGACGCCGATAATCTTGTCGGCGCCGACCATCCTGGCCGCCTGGATCACGTTGAGGCCGATGCCGCCGAGGCCGAACACCACCACGTTGGCGCCGGCTTCGACCTTGGCGGTGAAGATCACCGCGCCGACGCCGGTGGTCACCCCGCAGCCGATGTAGCAGACCTTGTCGAAGGGCGCATCCTCACGGATTTTCGCCAGCGCGATTTCCGGCACCACGATGTAGTTGGAGAAGGTGGAGGTGCCCATGTAATGCAGGATCGGCCGGCCGTCGAGGCTGAAGCGGCTGGTCGCGTCGGGCATCAGGCCGCGGCCCTGGGTGCTGCGGATCTTCTGGCACAGATTGGTCTTGCGCGACAGGCAGAACTTGCACTCGCGGCATTCCGGCGTGTAGAGCGGAATGACGTGGTCGCCGGCCTTCAGCGACTTCACGTCCGGGCCCACGTCGACCACCACGCCGGCGCCCTCGTGGCCGAGGATGGCCGGGAACAAGCCTTCCGGATCGGCGCCCGACAAGGTGTAGTAATCGGTATGGCAGATGCCGGTGGCCTTGACTTCGACCAGCACCTCGCCGGCCTTCGGGCCTTCCAGGTCGACGGTTTCGACGCTCAGCGGGGCGCCGGCTTTCCAGGCGATGGCAGCACGGGTCTTCATCGGGGTTCTCCTTGATCGTGAATGCTCACAGCTGTTTTTCGTCGCGGATGCGCTTGCCGACCGCCGGCGGGTGGTAAGCGCCCATCGCCCGCAGCAGCGCAAAAAGGTTTTCCTCGATCAGCAGCAGGCCGCGGTTCTCGTTTTTCATGAAGCCTTCGCCGACGCTGCGTTCTAGCATCTGGATCAGCGGCAGGTAGTAGCCCTCGACGTTGAACAGCGCGACCGGCTTGTTGTGGAAGCCGAGCTGGGCCCAGGTGAGGATTTCGAACAGCTCCTCGAAAGTGCCGAGACCGCCCGGCAGCGCGATGAAGCCGTCGGCCAGCTCGGCCATGCGCGCCTTGCGGGTGTGCATCGAATCGACGACCTCCAGGCGGGTCAGGCCTTCGTGGCCGACCTCCCATTCGAGCAGCGCCCGCGGGATCACGCCGACGACCTTGCCGCCGGCCGCCAGGCAGGCATCGGCGACGCAGCCCATCAGCCCGACGTTGCCGCCGCCATACACCAGCTCGATGCCCCGCTCGGCGAGCAGCTGGCCGAGGGCCTCGGCCGCCGCCCGGTAGGCCGGACGCACGCCGGGGCGGGAACCGCAGAACACACAGATGCGCCGCATCGCTGCCTCCGTCAGAACGGGCCTTTTTCGAGCCAGCGCTCGAGCTGGGCAAGCCGGTCGTTGCCCCAGAAACCTTCGCCCTCGACGATGAAGAACGGCGAGCCGAACACGCCGCGGGCCTCGGCCAGATCGATCTCGGCCTTCAGGCGGGCCTTGGTGGCGGGTTCGCCAAAGGCGTCGGCGACCTCGGCCCGGTCGAGCCCGAGGGCGTCGGCGATGTCGAGCAGCACGGCGGCCTCGGCGATGTTGCGGCCATCGACGAAATAGGCGCGGAACACCGCGTGGGCAAACGCGCGGGCTTCGTCCGGGTTGCGGTCACTGAGCCACTGGAAGGCGCGCGCGGCGTGTTCGGTATGCACCGGGTAGGGCGCCGGCTGCCGGAACGGAATGCCGAGAAAGGCCGCCGAACGCTCGGTGTCGCACCGGACGTACTCGGTGCGCATCAGCGCCGCCGGAATCTTCATGCCGCCCTGGGGCTGGAACTGGGCGTCGAGAACGATCGCGTGCCACATCACGGCACGGCCATGACGCGCCGCGAGGGCATCGATCCGCTCGGAGGCCAGGTAGCCGTAGGGGGACGAGAAATCGAAGTAGAAGTCGATGGGTGCGGACATGCAGGTCTCCGGAGGCGGGTTGCGGTGATGCCAGGCAGTCATTATCCATGCCATCCGGAAAACCGCCACGACATTGCGGGCGCCCCGCGGCGACCGGCGTCAGAAACCGCCTTCGGCCAGCCAGCGTTCGACCTGCGGCAGACGGTCGGCGCCCCAGAAGGCTTCACCGTCGACAATCACGAAGGGCGAACCGAAGACCCCGCGCGACATGGCCAGATCCACCTCGGCGGCGAGCCGCGCCTTGATCTCGGTGCCGGAGAGCACCGCCGACAGCTCGTCGCGGTCGATGCCCAGCCCGGCCGCGATGTCGAGCAGCGCCGCCGGGTCGGAGATATTCACGTCGTCGACGAAGAACGCCCGGTACGCCGCCAGACCGAACTCGCGGGCCTTGGCCGGGTTGCGGTCGTTGAGCCACAGGAAGGCGCGGGCGGCGTGCTGGGTGGGAATCGGGAAGGCCGACGGCTGGTGGTAGGGCAGACCGAAGTAGCGCGCCGAGCGCTCGATGTCGTGCATCGAGTAGGCGCCCTTCAGCGGAATCGTCGGCAGCGGCGCGAGGCCGGTGACCTTGAAGGTCACGCCGAGCAGGAAGGGGTGCCACAGCACCGTGCGCCCGTGGCGGGCGGCGAGTGCGTCGATCTTCTCGGCCGCGAAGTAGCCGTAGGGCGACGAGAAATCGAAGTAGAAGTCGATGGGGGCGGTGCTGCGCGCCGGGTCGTCCATGGGTGCGTCCTCGTTCAGCGGCCCTTCGGCCACAGGATCATCTGCGTGCAGCGGAACAGCGCCAGCCGCTTGCCACTACCGCCGCCGGTCACTTCGGAATCCCAGACCTGGGTGTTGCGGCCGACATGCACGGCGCGGGTGGTGCACAGCAGCACCCCGTCGGTCTGGGTGCCGAAAAAATTGGTCTTGAGTTCGAGCGTCGTGAAGTCCTTCGCGCCTTCCGGCAGGTGGGCGCGGGTCGCGTAGCCGGCGGCGGTATCGGCCAGCGCGATGACCGCCGCCGCATGCAGGAAGCCGTTGGGCGCCAGCATCTCGGGGCGGATCAGCATCCGCGCGGTGAGCAGGCCCGGTTCGACGGACACCGCCTCGAAACCGAACCAGCCCGGCAGATGGCCGGCGCCGTGGGCGTTGAGGGCATCGAGGGTGGTACCCTCGGCAAGCCGGATTTCAGCCATCGGAGCCCTCCCGTGCTCAGTTGTCGAGTGCTTCGAGCGCCGCCCGGTAGCGCGGCATCAGGTCGTCGCGACGGCTCACGTTGATCCCCAGATCGCGGATCAGGCCGTCCTTCAGGCCGTACACCCAGCCATGCACGGTCAGGCGCTGGCCGCGCTTCCAAGCATCCTGCACGACAATGGTCTGGCAGACGTTCACCACCTGCTCGATGGTGTTCAGTTCGCACAGGCGATCGTGACGCACCTCCGGCGGCAGCAGGTCGACCCGGCTGACGTGCTTGACGTGCACGTCCTGCACGTGACGCAGCCACAGGTCCACCAGCCCGACCCGCTCGCGGCCGAGGGCGGCCTTGACGCCGCCGCAGCCGTAGTGGCCGACGACCATGATGTGCTTGACCTTCAGCACTTCCACCGCGAACTGGATCACCGACAGGCAGTTGAGATCGGTGTGCACCACCACGTTGGCGACGTTGCGGTGCACGAAGACCTCGCCCGGCAGCAGACCGATGATCTCGTTGGCCGGCACGCGCGAATCCGAACAGCCGATCCACAGGTATTCGGGGGTCTGCAGCGTGGACAGCTTCTCGAAGAAGCCGGGATCCACCTGACGCATGCGCCGCGCCCAGGCCAGATTGTAGTCGAACAGGTGGAACAGGTTTTCGTTCTGGCATTCCGACTCGGACCAGTTTTCCAGATCGAGCGCCAGGAACATCGTCCCCTCGAGCGGCGTCGGGTAGTAGGCCGGCGCCTCCTTGAAGCCCAGTTCCCGATACAGCTTCACGGCGATCCGCATCGCCGGCAGGGTGTCGATCATCACCTTGCGGTAGCCCAGGCTCTTGGCGGCCTTGATGCCTGCCAGCGCCAGCTCGCGGCCGACACCGTTGCCGCGCATATCGGGCTCGACGTACAGCCGCTTCATCTCGCAGACACCGTCGGTGGCCGGGCGGATGCCGACGCAGCCGGCCGGACGCCCTTCCAGCTCGGCAAAAAACAGCCGCCCCTGCGGCGCCGCATAGGCGCCCGGCAGCCGGGCCATTTCCTCGGCGAAATCCTGGTAACCCAGATCCACGCCCAGCCAGCCCGCGTAGTTACGGAAGAACTGCCGGACATGCTCGATCTCGGCCAGATCGTCGTTACCGAGTACACGGAGAACCAGGGCCATCTATCCACTCACTCTCATCAACATACGGAACCAGTCCGACACGATACCCGTCCGCAGGTTCAGATTCATCCCCAACCGCCACGAAACGACGCCCGGGCCGGCCCGCAACGCAGAATTACGTTTACGTAAACGTAACATAGCGGGCACAATGTGCGCTGCCATGCTCACCTTTCCTCGCCCAGGCGGGCGGTCAGTTCGGCCCGGGCCTCGGCGGCGCCGAGCGGATTCTCGGCGAGCAGTTCGGCGCACTGCTTCTCGAGCATCTCGATCTCGCCGAGCACGGCGACGATGTCCTCGCGCTGCTGTTCGATGGCGCGCCGCCGTTCGGCCAGCACGACGAGCAGACGGCGCAGCTGCGACGTCGAGTTGCGCACGCCGTCGTACATGCCGAGCAGCTCGCCGACCTCGGCCAGCGACAGGCCGAGGCGCTTGCCGCGCAGCACCAGGCGCAGCCGGGCGCGGTCGCGGCGGGTGTAGATGCGGTTGCGGCCGGCGCGGTTCGGCGCCAGCAGGCCCTCGCCTTCGTAGAAGCGGATCGCCCGCGGGGTGATGCCGAACTCGCGGGCCAGCTCGCCGATGGTGTAGGTTTGTTCCAGATTCATGAAGCCAGTAAATCAGATTTCGCCCGGGCGGACAACGCGCCGCCCGCCAGAATCCACCCAGGATCGGAAGCCATGACCCCACAACTCGAGTACCCCTTCGACACCCCGCCGGCCGCCGGCGAAACCCGCGAAGTCGCTCCCGGCGTGCACTGGATCCGCATGCCGCTGCCGTTCGCCCTCGACCATATCAACCTGTGGCTGATCGAGGACGGCGACGGCGTCGCGATCGTCGACACCGGCTACGGCCTCGACGCCACCCGCGACGCCTGGAACCGCATCCTCGGGCAACTCGGCAAGCTGGTCACGCGGATCATCGTCACCCACTGCCATCCGGACCACCTCGGCCTCGCCCGCTGGTTGTCGGACAAGACCGGCGCCGGCGTCACGATGAGCCTCGGCGAATTCTTCGGCGGCCAGGCCCTGTGGCATCAGCTGCCGGGCTACGACGTGACCGCGATGGTCGCCCACTTCCGCCGCCACGGTCTCGACGAGGCCCGCTGCTGGGCCCTCGAGCAGCGCGGCAACGCCTACAGCCGCGGCGTGCCGTCATTGCCCGACACCTACCGGCGCTTGCTCGACGGCGACCGCCTCGTCATCGGCGGCCGCGAATGGCAGGTGATCACCGGTCACGGCCATTCGCCGGAACATGTCTCG
>SSSX01000256.1 GCA_015657735.1 Zoogloeaceae bacterium | reverse complement strand
GGCTTCCACTTGATGAAGGTGGGGTTCTGGAAGAACAGCGTGGCGCCGCCGAATACGCTGACGATGGCGAGGCTGACCCACAGCATGGTATCGACCTTGCGGTGGCGGAACCACACCCAGCCGATCTGGGCGACGGTGGCGGCGATCGCCACGGCGGTCGCGGCGAAGATGCCGGCGAACTTGTAGGCGACGAAGAACAGGATGATCGGGAACAGGTCGAAAAGGAATTTCATCGGTGGGGCGAGACAAGGGCCGAAGTTCAGGCGGGTGGGTCGGCGCGGTTGCGCATGTGGTCGGCGAGGCCCTCGATGGCGGCCCACAGGCCGGGGCGCAGGGGGCTGTCGGGGAGGACTTCGTCGAGCGCCTGGCGCATGCACATCAGCCACTGGTCGCGTTCGACGCTGGTAATGGTGAACGGCAGGTGACGGGCACGCAGGCGCGGATGACCCTTGGCCTGTTCATACAACGGCGGACCGCCGAGCCAGCCGCTGAGGAACATGAACAGCTTTTCCTCGGAGTCGGACAGGTCTTCGGGGTGCATGCGGCGAATGTCCCAGGCTTCGGGCAGGGTGTCCATCAGTTCATAGAAACGATGGACCAGGCGGCGCAGGTTGGTCTCGCCGCCGAGCCGCAGGTAAGGCGTGGTCTGATCAGGCGTCATGGGCGTCGGCGGCGCGGACGCGGCCGCAGTTCATGTTGGCCGGCAGGGCCTGGTCCATCATTTCGGGGCGCGGCAGCTGGAGTTGCGACATCAGTTCGATGAAGCTCTGGCGATTGTGGCCGACGAAGCGCGGGTTGCTTCCCTTTTCCTGACCGATGCACGAGACGCGGGCGCCGTGGTAGTCGTGACCGGGGTAGACCAGGGTTTCGTCGGGCAGCGTGAACAGCCGTTCGGTGATGCTGTCGTAGAGCTGGCCGGCGTCGCCGCCTTGAAAATCGGTGCGGCCGCAGCCGCCGATCAGCAGCGTGTCGCCGGTGAAGAGACGGTCGCGCCAGCGGTAGCTGACACAGCCCGGGGTGTGGCCAGGGGTCGGGATCACGCGGATCACCTGGTTGCCGAAGACGATGGTGTCGCCGTCGTCGAGCAGGCGGTCGGCGCAGCCGGCGCCGCCGGCCCGGCCCATCGCGCTGCGGGCGCCGGTAAGCTCGCGCAGGCCGGCCGCGCCGGTGATGTGGTCGGCGTGGATGTGGGTTTCGAGCACCCAGTCGAGCCGCAGTTCCTGTTCCTGCAGAAAGCTGAGGTAGGCGCCCAGATGCTCCTTGACCGAGTCGATGATGACCGCATCGCCGGTGAGCGGGTCGGCGAGCAGGTGGGTCAGGGTCGAACTGGTCGGGTCGAAGAACTGGTGGAACAGGATCATCGCAGTGACGCCGTCAAAAGGGGTGGCCCAATTCTAGCTTCAACCGGGGTTCTTGGGCGCGGCTTGGAGCACGATGGACGCTTCGAGGCCACCGCCGGGACGGGGAGCCAGCCGGAATTCGCCGTGCTGGCCACGGACGATGCGGTCGACGATGGCGAGCCCCAGCCCCGAGCCCTTGGTGTTGCTGCGCGCCGATTCGAGGCGGGTGAACGGGCGCTTGACGCGTTCGATCTCGGCCGCCGGGATGCCGGGGCCGCGGTCGAGCACGCGGATCAGCGGCTGGCCGTCGGCGTTGCCGGTTTCGAGTTCGGGCGGACTGCCGGCGTAGTTGAGGGCGTTTTCGATCAGGTTGGTGACCGCCCGGCGCAGCGCCTGCGGGCGCGCCAGCGCGACGGCCGGG
>SSSX01000255.1 GCA_015657735.1 Zoogloeaceae bacterium | reverse complement strand
CCTGCTGGTCAAGGCGACGACAGCAACGGCTGGGGCTGACACTTTCTACGGCGACGAGCAGGCCAACAACCTGTCCGGCGGCGCGGGCAACGACCTGCTGCAAAGCCGCGAAGGCAACGACGTGCTGACCGGCGGCACGGGCAACGACACCCTCGACGGAGGAAGCGGAACGGATACCGCTGACTACAGCGGCTCCACGGCAGCGGTTCTGGTCAATCTCGGCACCGCCAGCCAGACGCTGAACGCGACGGCAGTTGCTGCGGGAACGGCGCGTGACGGTCTCGGCGGCACCGATACGCTCTCTAATCTGGAGAACATTACCGGGTCGGCCTATAACGACTTCATCTATGGCAGCGCAGCGGCGAACCTGTTTGACAGTGGCGCCGGGAACGACTGGCTGTTTGGTGGGGCAGGAGCCGACATCTTCCTGCGCCGCGCAGGGGGCGGCACAGACACGGTAGCCGACTATCTGGACGGCACCGACAAGTTGCGGTTGGTCGGAACAGGCGCAACGAACTTCGCGGCGCTATCGCTGGCTGACACGGCAGGCGGTGCAACGGTCTCTTATGGCGGGGAAACCATGTTCATCCTGACTGGTGTCACCAAGTCTGCCCTCGACAGCGGAGACTTCCTATTCGTCTGAGCGGGGACTAGCGGCAGGAGCGACGCGGGCTGAAGGCGAAGCCTTGAGCCGATACGCGCCGTCGTTGCCCGCGCTCGGGCGCAAGCCGGGGCGCGGTTCCGGCGGGAGTGCAACTGCCGCCGGTGACTTTTGCGAAAGGGAGCGTGGCCAGATGTGGGAGAAGAAAAGCCCGCGCCGGTGCTGCCGACGCGGGCGCTGCCCAGTCAGTACTCGCTGGGCAGGAGGAAAGTGGTCACGCTGCGGTCGGCCTCGGTGATGAGCCAGAGGGTGTTGTTGCCGTAGCCCTTGCAGGGCTTGGCCGGGTCGATGGGATAGGCCGAGAGGATGCGGTCGCCGTGGCGCACGGCCTCGGCGTTGGTCGCTGCGTCCTCGGCGCAGACACAGCCCCAATCGCCGCGCACATGGCGGCCGAGAT
>SSSX01000254.1 GCA_015657735.1 Zoogloeaceae bacterium | reverse complement strand
GCATCGCCGTGCGCATGGCTGTCATGAGCATGCTGGGCAGCCACTGAACCACAGGTTTTCGACGATGAACATCCACATCAGCAACGGCCGCCTCATCGACCCGGCCAACCGGCTCGACGCCCAGGGCGATCTCTTCATCGCCGACGGCAAGATCGTCGGCGTCGCCCACGCCCCCGACGGCTTCACCGCCGCCCGCACCATCGACGCCACCGGTCTGGTCGTCGCCCCCGGCCTCATCGACCTCGCCGCGCGCCTGCGCGAGCCCGGCTTCGAATACAAAGCCACCCTCGAATCCGAAATGGACGCGGCGATGGCCGGCGGCGTCACCAGCCTCGCCATCCCGCCCGACACCGATCCGGTGCTCGACGAGCCCGGCCTCGTCGAGATGCTGTGCTACCGCGCCAAGAAGCTCAACCGCGCCCACGTCTACCCGGTCGGCGCACTGACCATCGGCCTCAAGGGCGAGCAGCTCTCCGAGATGGCCGAACTGGTCGAAGCCGGCTGCGTCGCCTTCAGCCAGGCCAACGTGCCCATCCTCGACACCCGCGTGCTGGCCCGCGCGATGCAGTACGCCGCGACCTTCGGCTTCCGCGTCTGGCTGCAGCCGCTCGACCCCTACCTGTCGCGCGGCGGCGTCGCCCACGACGGCGAAGTCGCCTCCCGCCTCGGCCTGCCGGGCATTCCGGCCAGCGCCGAGATCGTCGCCCTCTACACCTACCTGCGCCTCGCGCGGCAGACCGGCGCCCGCCTGCACATCACCCGCCTGTCCTCCGCCGAGAGCCTCGACCTCATCGAACGCGCCCGCCAGGACGGCGTCGATGTCACCTGCGACGTCGCCGCCCACCACCTGCACCTGTGCGACATGGACATCGGCTACTTCAACCCCCACTGTCACGTCATCCCGCCGCTGCGCAGCCAGCGCGATCGCATCGCGCTCTCGAAGGCGCTGGCCGACGGCCGCATCAACGCCATCTGCTCGGACCACACGCCGGTCGACGACGACGCCAAGCAGGCCCCGTTCAGCGAATCCGAACCCGGCACCACCGGCCTCGAACTGCTGCTCCCGCTCACGCTGAAGTGGGCTGCCGAGCACAAGCTGCCGCTCCTCGACGCCGTCGCCCGCGTCACCTCCGAAGCGGCGAAAATCGCCGGCATCGCCAAGGGTGGCCATCTGTCGGTGGGCGCCCGCGCCGACATCTGCATTTTTGATCCGGACACCCACCAGCTCATCGAGCGCAGCATGCTCAAGAGCCAGGGCAAGAACACGCCCTTCCTCGGCCTCGAACTGCCCGGCAAGGTGCACTACACGCTGGTCGAGGGCTCGCTGATGTACGCCGCCGCCACCTGACGGCCGCGCTTTACGCCTCCTGCTGCGGTCACGGCGCCCGATGGCGCCGTTTTTTTGCCCGTCGCCATGAAGTTTTTGGCAGCGCGGCCGTTAAATGTTAATCCCGGGGTTCGCGCCCACACACACTGGAGATAACGAGTGATCAGCGGTTCAGTCGAGCAGGCGGCGGAACGACTCCGCAAGGCCGTGCCCATCATGGTGAAGCACAGCATCCCAGTCACACCGCTCAACTACGCACTCTGGTACACCTACGTTTCCCACGAGGATCCAACCCTCAACCAGCGCATCGACGAAGTCGTATCGGCCTACGGCATGATCCCGGTCACGACCGCCGAAGACCTGTTCCGCGAACACGTTTCCCCCTCCGGCAACTACGAAACCGCCCTGCTCCGCGCCAAGGACAACCTGCAGCAGATGGTGCAGGGCATCGACCGCGACCTGCACGCGACGATCGCCGACACCCAGTCGTTCAGCACGCTGCTCGACGAATGCAACCGCGATCTGCGCAATTCCGGCCACGACAAAGCCAGCGTCGATGACATCTTCGGCACCCTCGACAAGCTGCTCCAGGGCTCGACGGCGATGCAGCAGAACACTTCCCGCTTCGAACAGCGGCTGAGCGCCGCCAACGCCGAAATCCGCCGCCTGCGCAGCGAACTGGAAACCCTGCGCCAGGACGCCATGAACGACGAGCTGACCGGCGTGTTCAACCGCCGCGCCTTCGATCTGGAACTCGGCCAGTTTATCGGTCAGGGCGAACGCGGACCGGCGATCCACCTGGCGCTGCTCGACATCGACCACTTCAAGCAATTCAACGACCGCTTCGGCCATCAGGTCGGCGACCGGGTGCTGAGTCTGGTCGGCCGCCAGCTTGCTGCGGCAACCCGGGTCGGCGTGTCGGTCTATCGCTACGGCGGCGAGGAGTTCGCGCTGATCTTCTGCGGCGGCACCGCCCAGCAGGCCGGTCAGTTCGCCGAAAGCCTGAGGCTGTCGATCGAGCGGCTGGTGCTCAAGGACAGCCGCAACGGGGAACGCCTGACCAACATCACCGCGTCGATCGGTGTGGCCAGCCGGCTGGCCGGAGAAAGCGCCGACGCGCTGGTCGAACGCGCCGATCAGGCGCTCTACCGGGCCAAGGACGCCGGCCGCAACCGGGTCTGCCAGGCGTAACAACACACTGCGGCAGCACATGGAAGAAGGCCCGAAACTCCGGTTTCGGGCCTTCTTCGTCATGCCATCAGCCGGGCGCCGGCTACTGCTTCTTGTCGCCCTGCTGCAGCGCTTTCTCGAGCGCCTTGGCGGCGTCATCCTCGGCGGACGCCGCATCCTTGCCGGCGCCTTCCGCCGCCGGCGGCGCCGCGCCGTCCTTCGGCTCGTCGAACTGCACCGGGGCATCCTCCGCCGGCGTCTCGCTGTCCGGGACGACGATTTCCACCGATTCGGTATCGACCTTTTCCTGGGTGTCGAGCCCCATCGTCACGAGCTGCGGGAAGCCGATGATGATCGCCACCATGATGATCTGGATGATCACGAAGGGCACGGCCCCCCAGTAGATCTGGGTGGTCCTGACCGACGGCGGCGCCACCGAGCGCAGATAGAACACGGCGAAGCCGAACGGCGGGTGCATGAACGAGGTCTGCATGTTCACACCCAGCAGCACGCCGAACCAGATCAGGTCGATCCCCAGCTTCTCGGCCGCCGGTGCCAGCAGCGGCACGACGATGAAGGACAGCTCGAAGAAATCGAGGAAGAAGGCCAGCACGAAGATCAGCAGGTTCACCACGATCAGGAAGCCGACCTGCCCACCCGGCAGATCGCTCAGCAGATGCTCCACCCACAGATGGCCTTCGACGCCGTAAAAGGTCAGCGAGAAAACCCGTGCGCCGACAAGGATGAACACCACGAAGGCGGTCAGCTTGGCGGTCGTCTCCATCGCCTGGCGCAGCAGCTTCAAGTCGAGCCGCTTGCGGAGCAGCGCCATGATCAAAGCCCCCAAGGCGCCCATCGCGCCGCCTTCGGTCGGCGTCGCGATGCCGAGGAAGATCGTGCCGAGAACCAGGAAGATCAGCGCCAGCGGCGGGATCAGCACGAAGGTGACCCGCTCCGCCATGCGTGACAGCATGTTGGTCCGGAACAGCTTGTTGAGCACCGCCAGAGCGAAGGCCACGCCGATACCGACCGACATCGAGACCACGACCATCTCGTCGGTCGGCGTGTCCGCCGGAATCTGCAGCTTGGCGTAGGCAACCGCCGCGCCGACCGACAGCAGGGTCAGAATGCCCAGCGAGCGCAGGCCGGCCGAACCGTCATCCTCCTTGATCGTGCGCGCCTCGGCCGGCAGCGCCGGCACCCACTGCGGCCTGACGAAGCTCACCAGGATGATGTAGAGAATGTACAGACCGGTAAGAACGAAACCGGGGATGAAAGCCCCCTTGTACATGTCGCCAACCGACTTGCCGAGCTGATCGGCCATGATGATCAGCACCAGCGACGGCGGGATGATCTGCGCCAGCGTGCCCGAGGCCGCGATGACCCCCGACGCCAGGCGCTTGTCGTAGCCGTAGCGCAACATGATCGGCAGCGAGATCAGGCCCATCGAGATCACCGACGCCGCCACCACCCCGGTGGTCGCGGCCAGCATCGCGCCGACGAAAATCACCGCGTAAGCGAGACCGCCGCGGATCGGCCCGAACAGCTGGCCGATGGTATCCAGCAGGTCTTCGGCCATGCCCGATCGTTCGAGGATCAGGCCCATGAAGGTGAAGAACG
Source organism: Zoogloeaceae bacterium (assembly GCA_015657735.1). Classification (GTDB taxonomy): domain Bacteria; phylum Pseudomonadota; class Gammaproteobacteria; order Burkholderiales; family Rhodocyclaceae; genus Zoogloea. Next base: position 4,220 of record SSSX01000254.1, on the reverse strand, counting down.
GAATCGCCAGCAGCGTATCGTTGTTCATCACCCCCCAGATCCGGTCCGGCATCGCCTGGAACAGGGCCGGGGTGAGCAGGCCCAGCTCGATGCCCACCAGTCCGAAAAAAACGCCGCAGGCGCCCAGCGCGAAGGCCACCGGAAAACCGAGAAGCAGAAAAGCGACCATCGAAATGAAGATGATCGGCGCCATGTTGTTGATCAGGAAATCCATTTAGTTGTCCCCCTGCTTTCCGGCGCGCTTGCGGATCGCTTCCGCCAACTCTTCCTCGGCGCTCTTGGCGCCCTCCTCCTTGACGAACGGGTTCGGCGTCAGGCCCTTCAGGAAACCAAAGCGTTTGATCAGTTCGGACAAACCCTGCAGCACCAGCAAGCCGAAGCCCACCGGGATCAGCAGGCGCGCCGGCCACACGATGAGGCCGCCGGCGTTGCTCGACATTTCTTTCGTTTCGAACGACAGCACAAACACCGGCCACGACAGCCGCAGCACCATCAGCGCCATCGGCAGCAGGAAGAAAACAATCCCGAAGATGTCGATCCAGGCCTGGGTGCGGTGCGAGAAGCGCCCCGCAACCACATCGATCCGCACATGCTCGTTGCGCAGGAAGGTGTAGGGCGCGCCCAGCAGGAACACCCCGGCGAAGAGATACCACTGGAGTTCGAGGAAGGCGTTCGAACTCAGGTTGAACGCCTTGCGGACGATGGCATTGATCGAACTGACGAGCACCGCAATCAGCACGAGCCAGATGACACTCTTGCCGATTCGGGTATTCAGTCCGTCGATCAGCCGCGAAAGTTTGAGCAGGGATTCCACGTCCCGGACCTCCTGGGCAGATGTTGTAGTTATGGCGGCGACCGGCGTGCGGGCCGGAGCTCCTCCTGGAGCCCGATTATGAGCGCCCGCCATGCCCTCACAATCAGGGATTACGCTAACCGCCGCACGGTTGACGATTGCCGCTTTTCCAGGTGCGGACGCGCTGCTCCCGGCGGCGTATCGCTGTGCGACAATGCGGCATCGCACCACCCTGCTCCAGCACCGCACCGATGACCACCCGCCTCTGCCTGGTTCGCCACGGCGAAACCGCCTGGAACGTCGAACGCCGCCTCCAGGGCCATATCGACATTCCCCTCAACGACAATGGTCTCGCCCAGGCCCGTGCAACGGCAGCCAGCCTGCTGGCCGAACGTTTCGACGCCGCCTACAGCTCGGATCTCACCCGCGCCCGCCAGACCGCCGACACCATCGCCTCGCGCTGCGGCCTCAGCCTCGGTTTCGACGCGAGCCTGCGCGAGCGCCATTACGGCAGCTTCCAGACGCTCACCTACGACGAAGCGCGGAACCGCTTTCCTGCCGACTACCACCGCTTCGAAACCCGCGACCCGGAATTCACCTTTCCCGAGGGCGGCGAAAGCCTGCGTGAATTCGCGTCGCGCATCCGGACCACCCTCGAAGACATTGCCAGGCGCCATCGAGGCGGCGCGGTGCTGGTCGTCACCCATGGCGGCGTGCTCGACATCGCCCACCGCCTCGCCACCGGCAAGGGTCTCGAGTCGCCGCGCGACTTCACGATTCCCAATGCGGCCCTCAACTGGATCGGCTGGGACGGTGAAGTCTGGTCGCTGATCGCCTGGGCCGAGCAGCGCCATCTGGGCCGCGCGCTCGACGAACTGCCGAACGCCTGAAGCCCGCCTCCAGGCCTTCGCTCCGGCGGCCGTGTTGCTTCCGGATTCGACCGCCGTGCTAAACTCCGCCTTTGACTCAAGCCCACCTGGATAGCCATGTTTTCCAAGCAAAATACCCTCGCCAAGGTCGACCCTGAACTCTGGCAGGCCATCGAGGCCGAAAACCGTCGGCAGGAAGATCACATCGAACTGATCGCCTCCGAGAACTACGTGAGCCAAGCCGTCATGGACGCCCAGGGCTCCCAGCTCACCAACAAGTACGCCGAAGGCTATCCGGGCAAGCGCTACTACGGTGGTTGCGAATTCGTCGACATGGCCGAGCAGCTCGCCATCGACCGCCTCAAATCCCTGTTCGGCGCCGAAGCGGCCAACGTCCAGCCCAACTCCGGCTCGCAGGCCAACCAGGCCGTGCTGATGGCCTTCGCCAAACCCGGCGACACCATCATGGGCATGAGCCTCGCCGAAGGCGGTCACCTCACCCACGGCATGCCGCTCAACATGTCCGGCAAGTGGTTCAACGTGGTCGCCTACGGTCTCGACAAGAACGAGGAGATCGACTACGACAAGATGGAAGCGCTGGCCCGCGAGCACAAGCCGCGCATCATCATCGCCGGCGCCTCCGCCTACGCCCTGCGCATCGACTTCGAGCGCTTCGCCAAGATCGCCAAGGAAATCGGCGCCATCTTCTGGGTCGACATGGCCCACTACGCCGGTCTCATCGCGGCCGGCTACTATCCCAATCCGGTGCCTCACGCCGACGTGGTCACCTCGACCACCCACAAGACCCTCCGCGGTCCGCGTGGCGGCATCATCCTGATGAAGGCCGAGCACGAGAAGGCGATCAACTCGGCGATCTTCCCGGGCCTGCAGGGCGGTCCGCTGATGCACGTCATCGCCGCCAAGGCCGTCGCCTTCAAGGAAGCCGCCGCGCCCGATTTCAAGCGTTATCAGGAACAGGTCATCGCCAATGCGCGCGTGATGGCCCGTGTCCTCGGCGAGGAGCGTGGCCTGCGCATCGTCTCCGGCCGCACCGAAAGCCACGTGTTCCTGGTCGATCTGCAGTCCAAGAACATCACCGGCAAGGAAGCCGAAGCCGCCCTCGGCCGCGCCCACATCACCGTCAACAAGAACTCGATCCCCAACGATCCGCAGAAGCCCTTCGTCACCTCCGGCATCCGCCTCGGCTCGCCGGCGATGACCACCCGCGGCTTCACCGAGATCGAGGCGGAGCGTATCGCGCACCTCATCGCCGACGTGCTCGACAAGCCCAACGACGAAGCCACCATCGAAAACGTGCGCGCCAAGGTTGCCGAGCTGTGCCGCAAGTTCCCGGTGTACGGCGCCTGAGCCCGGTCAGCGGCGGGCCGGCGCGCTAGCCCATGCGTTGCCCCTTCTGCGGCGCCGACAACACGCAGGTCACCGACACCCGTGAAAACGAGGACGGTGACATCGTGCGGCGCCGCCGTCGCTGCCTGTCCTGCGACAAGCGCTTCACCACCTATGAACGCATCGACCTCAAGATGCCGCAGGTGGTCAAGAAGAACGGCAGCCGCGCCGACTACAGCCGCGACAAGCTGCTCGGCAGCCTCAGTCTCGCGCTGCGCAAACGCCCCGTCACCGCCGAAAGCGTCGAAGCCGCCGTCGACCGCATCGAAGCCAAGCTCCTGTCCCTCGGCGAGCGCGAAATCGCCTCCGAGCGCATCGGCGAGCTCGTCATGCGCGAGCTGAAAAAGCTCGACAAGGTCGCCTACATCCGTTTCGCCTCCGTCTACCGCGCCTTCGAGGACGTGGACGAATTCTCCGAAGTCATCCGCGAAGTCTCCACCCGTCCCCGCGGCCGGCCGCGCAGTTCCAGCCAGTAGCCTTCTTCCACTGATGACCGCCAGCGCCGACGACTACCGCTGGATGGCCCGCGCCCTGGTCCTGGCCGAGCGCGGACTATTCACCACCACACCCAATCCCCGCGTCGGCTGCGTGATTGTTCGCGACGAGCGGATAATCGGCGAAGGCTGGCACGTCCGTGCCGGCGAGCCTCACGCCGAGGTCCACGCCCTCGCGATGGCTGGCGCAGCCGCCCGCGGCGCGACCGCCTACGTCACCCTCGAACCCTGCTCCCACCACGGCCGCACCCCGCCCTGCGCCGAGGCGCTGGTCAAGGCCGGCGTGGCCCGGGTCGTCGCCGCGATGCAGGACCCGAATCCCCTGGTCGCCGGTCGCGGCCTCGCCCGACTGCAGGAAGCCGGCATCGAAGTGCTGTCGGGCGTGCAGGAAGCCGGGGCCCGCGAACTCAACATCGGCTTCGTGTCGCGCATGACCCGCGGCCGGCCGTGGCTGCGCCTGAAGGCGGCGGCGACGCTCGACGGCAAGACCGCCCTCGACAACGGCGTGTCGCAGTGGATCACCGGCGACGACGCGCGCCGCGATGCCCACCGCTGGCGCGCCCGGTCGTGCGCGGTACTCACCGGCATCGGCACCGTCCGCGACGACGACCCGCAACTCAACGTCCGCGCCATTCCCACCGATCGCCAGCCGCTGCG
>SSSX01000002.1 GCA_015657735.1 Zoogloeaceae bacterium | reverse complement strand
GTGCGACTTGCCGGCAATGGTCTTCTCGGCGCCCTCGAACTGCACCGCGATGCGCGTACCCGCCGCTTCGATCCGGACCGATCGGGCGGTGAAGTCGTAGGACTCCGTCTCGGCATCGACCAGCGTGATCCACCTCGGCGCACCCGCCACGCGAACACCTTGCGAGCGCCCCGCAGCGCCCAGGGCCGCGCGGATTTCCGGCGCGGCATCCACCGTCCGCGACGCAAGGGCGGCGTCCTCACCCGCCCCATCGGCACCGGCATAGACGGTCAGGCCGACGAGCACCTCGCGGCCGAGCGGAAAGTGCCGGGCGTTGGCCACGCCGGGCCGGCAGTCGATGACGATCGTGAAGCGGACCGACGCGCCCTGCGCCTCATACTTCGGCTCGACCAGCGCACAGGGTTTCGTCGGCTGCGCGGCGGCGCACAAGGCGACGAGCATGAGGACGGCACCGCCGCACATCCGCCCGAGCCGCCCGCCGGCGCGGCTAACACTTTTTCCAGTCGAGAATCTGCAAGGCATCCTTCTGCTCCCAATGGTTGCGTTCCCGGATCAGCGCCACGAAGTTCGGGCTCTTGTCGCGGATCTCCGGAAAATACACGTCGACCTTGTCACGGAACCGGTAGAGCTGGGCAATGATCTGCGCATCGCTGCGCATCTGCGGCCCCTCCAGCGCCCCCAGGGCATCCTCGACGAGGCGCGTCGCCGGGCCGTATTGCACGGCGACCGAAAACAGCACGGCACGCAGCGCGAAGGAGCGCTCGTCGGCCTGAAGGCTCACGGGCCGGCGCCCCTCCACCGGCGGCGGCGACGCCAGCCGGTTGATCAGGGGCTGGTAGTTGCTGAGCGTGACGAACTCCAGTTGCAGGTCGGCAAATTCGCTGGCGCTCTGCGGCGCCGTGGCGAGCTGGCGCCAGGCCGCAACGAAGGGCTCGGCTTGCGCTGCCGCCGCCTCGGCACCGCCCGTCGCCACCAGCCGGTCGTGGAACGGGCGCCCCCGGAGTCGCAGGAAGGCCATGAAGGACGCCATCGAGCGCCCGGCCTTGATGCGATAGACGCCGTAGTAAACACCGCCGAGAAAATCCGTGCCGATGTGATCGGCCGTCTCCCCTTCGTAGCGGCGGGCGAGGATGTCGACACGGCACTCGACCTGCAACGGATCGCG
>SSSX01000253.1 GCA_015657735.1 Zoogloeaceae bacterium | reverse complement strand
TTGGCGGCGCTGCCCGACTGGCTGCTCGCGCTGCCGCGTCTGGCCTGGCTGGCCTTTGCCGGCAACCCGTGCAGCGACGCCGCCGAGGCGGTCTGCGTGGCCGGCGCACCGGTGGCCCGGATTGCGTGGGCGGACCTGCAGTTGCACGAGCGGCTGGGGGAGGGCGCTTCCGGCGTCATCCACCGGGCCACGTGGCAGGGCGGCGGCGTCGCGCGGGCGGTGGCGCTGAAGCGCTTCAAGGGCGCGATGACCAGCGACGGCCTGCCCCACAGCGAGATGGCCGCCTGTGCCGGGGCCGGCGATCATCCGCAGCTGATTCCGGTGCTCGGCTGCGTGGATGACCATCCCGACGGCGGCGACAGCCTCGTCATGCCGCTGATCGACCCGGCCCTGCGCAACCTGGCCGGCCCGCCGAGCCTCGATTCGTGCACCCGCGACATCTATCCCGCCGCTACCCGCTTCAGCCCCGCCGCGGTGCTGCGCATTGCGGGCGGCATCGCCTCGGCGCTTGCCCACCTGCACGCCCGCGGCATCCTTCACGGCGATCTCTACGCCCACAACATCCTGCATGGCGGCGATGGCCAGGTGCTGCTCGGCGATTTCGGGGCGGCGTCCTTCTTCAACCCGGACGGCGGTCGGGCGGCCCGCGCGCTGCAGCGCATCGAGCTGCGGGCTTTCGGCGTGCTGCTCGATGAATTGCTGGCGCACTGCGAGCCGGCGACCGGCGACGCGCTGGCCGGGCTCGCCGCGCTGCGCGATGGCTGCATGGCCGGCGAGGTGGAAGCGCGGCCGTCGTTCGCCGAAATCGGAAGGCTGCTCAGGCAGCTTGCGGGCTCGGCGGGCGGCGACGTGCGCTGAGCCCGCGGGCGGCCGGGGCCGGGCTCAATCCAGCTGGACGATCGAACTCTGCTGGAGGTGGGCGATCCGGGTGGCGAGGGTGGCGGTCTGGTTGCGGAAGGCGGTCAGCGCATGGCCGGTAAGCGCGGTGGCGCCGGGCAGGTTCACCGTCAGCGGGTCCTGGTGGATGTTGTCGATGCGGAATTCGTAGTGCAGGTGCGGGCCGGTGGACCAGCCGGTGCTGCCGACGTAGCCGATCGTGTTGCCCTGGCTGATGCGGGCGCCGGGCCGCAGGCCGTGGGCGAAACCGCTCAGATGGCCGTAGGCGGTGGTGTACCGGCTGCCGTGGCGCAGCACGATGAAATTGCCGTAGCCGTTCTGCTGTCCGACGAATTCGACGACACCGTCGGCGGTGGCCCGCACCGCCGTGCCGTGAGGCGCCGCGTAGTCGACGCCCTTGTGCTCCCGCCATGAGCCGAAGACCGGGTGAAGGCGCAGCGAAAAACCCGAGCTGACGCGGGAGAATTCCAGCGGCGAGCGCAGGAAGCCTTCCCGGTGGCTCTTGCCGTCCTGGTTGTAATACTCCTCGCTGCCGTTCGGGTGGGCGTGCAGGTAGGCCGAATGGCGGACGCCCTGGTTGATGAATTCGGCGGCGAGGATGCGCCCGGTGCGGATCGCCCGTCCCTGGTGGTAGAGCACTTCGTAAATGACGCTGAAACGGTCGCCGCGGCGCAGGTCGGTGTGAAAATCGATGTCGTCGCCAAAGATGCGCGACAGCGCCTCGGCGATGCTGTCGGGCAGGCCGGCCGCGTCCATCGCGGCGAACAGCGACGACTGGACGGTGCCGCCCTGCATGTGGACGCGGGTGTCGAGGTCGAGGGGGCGCAGGCGTGCCTGCAGCTGGCCATTCACGACTTCGACCACGTGGGTAGTGTCGGCGCCGGGGGCGGCGATCGAGGCGGAATGCAGTCCGCCTTCGGCGGTGCTGGCGACGGTGATCTGGGCGCCCGGACGGAAGCTGCCGGCGAGTTCCCGCGTCAGCTTCGGGTTGTTGGCCTGGGCGGTCTGGGCG
>SSSX01000252.1 GCA_015657735.1 Zoogloeaceae bacterium | reverse complement strand
GATCGAGATCTGCGAGGCGGCGGCGTTGCTCATGCCGATCACGACCGACATCGGCGGCAGGCGCTCGCGGCCGTTCTGCCACATTTCCTTGTAGGCGCGCTCGATGGTGCTGTGGCTGCCGAGGGCCGAGCCCCAGGCGACGCCGAAGCCGGGGCGCACGACCCGCGGGCTGCGCTCGAAGCCGGCTTCCTTCCAGGCTTCGAAGCAGGCGGCGAGGGCCATCTGCACCGAGCGGTCGGTGCTGCTGGCGATCGGGCGGCCGAGCAGGGCGTCGGCGTCGAAGCCGTCGCAGCGCACCGCGGGCTGGGTGACGGCGCGCGGCGGTTCGTCGGCGGTGTGCAGGCGGATGAAGGATTCGCCGGCCAGCAGGCGCGCGAAGAAGGCTTCGGCGCCGACGCCGGCCGGGGTGACCGCTCCGAGGCCGGTGATGGCGACGCGGTGACGGCTCATCGGTTCAGTCCTGCTTCGCGGGCTGGGCGGCGGCCTTGGCGGCGGCGGTGGCGATGAAGCCTTCGACGATGCTCATCATGTCGCCGATGGTGGCGGGGGTTGCGGTGTCGCGGTCGAAGGTGACGTTGAATTTCTCTTCGCACTCGAAGATCAGTTCGACCAGCATCAGCGAATCGACCTCCAGTTCAGCGAGGGTGGTTTCGGGATGGATGGTGGTGGGATCGACGCCGAGGCGGTCGTGGAGGAAATCGCGGATGACGGTCAGGATGTCCATGGCGGGTGGCTTCGGCTTGTGGAGGCGCCGCCGTCGGGACGCACGCAGGGGCTGCCGGGCGGGACGCGCTGGAATCTTCGGAGAGCCGCCAGTTTATCACGGCCCCGCGCCCCTGCGCCCGCCCGGCGGCGGGCTGCGTCAGTCGCCGGCGGCGGCGAAAATCTTGCCTGGATTCATCAGGTTGAGCGGATCGAGGGTGGCTTTCAGACTGCGCATGACGGCCACCCCGTCGCCATGTTCGGCGAGCAGGAAGTCCTGCTTGCCGATGCCGATGCCGTGCTCGCCGGTGCATGTGCCGTCGAGCCGCAGCGCGCGTTCGACGATGCGCCGGCCGAGCGCTTCGGCGGCGTGCACCTGGGCAGGGTTGTCGGGTTCGGTGAGGATCACCACGTGGAAGTTGCCGTCGCCGACATGGCCGACGATGGGCGCGATCAGGCCGCTGGCGGCGATGTCGTCCTGGGTGCCGGCGATGGCTTCGGCGAGGCGCGAGATCGGCACGCAGACGTCGGTGGAAATCGCCTTGCAGCCGGGCAGCAGGTTGATGCTGGCGTGCAGCACCTCGTGGCGGGCCTGCCACAGGCGGGTGCGGTCTTCCTGGCGGGTGGCCCATTCGAAATCCTGGCCGCCGTTGTCGCGGGCGAGTTCCTGCACGCTGCGCGCCTGCTCCTCGACGCCGGTCGGCGAGCCGTGGAATTCGAAGAACAGCATCGGCGCTTCGCGCAGGGTGGTCTTGCTGTAGCGGTTGACGGCCTTCACGGTGAGCGCGTCGAGCAGTTCGATGCGCGCCACCGGCACGCCGAGCTGGATGGTCTGGATCACCGTGCGCACCGCGCTGGCCACGTCGGGGAAGGCGCAGGTGGCGCTGGAGATGGCTTCGGGCAGCGGGTGCAGGCGGACGGTCAGTTCGGTGATGACGCCCAGCGTGCCCTCGGCGCCGACGAACAGGCGGGTCAGGTCGTAGCCGGCCGACGATTTGCGCGCGCGGCCGCCGGTGCGGATCACGCGGCCGTCGGCGAGGACGACCTCGAGGCCGAGGACGTTGTCGCGCATCGTGCCGTAGCGCACCGCGTTGGTGCCCGAGGCGCGGGTCGACGCCATGCCGCCCAGCGAGGCGTCGGCGCCGGGATCGATCGGGAAGAACAGGCCGCTGCCGTGCAGCGCGGCGTTGAGGGCCTTGCGCGTGACGCCGGGGTGGACCACGGCGTCCATGTCCTCGGCGTGGAGCGCGACGATCCGGTTCATCTCGGAGAGGTCCATCGACAGGCCGCCGCGGGTGGCCAGGATGTGGCCTTCGAGCGAGCTGCCGGCGCCGAAGGGGATCAGCGGCACGCGGTGGCGGTGGCACAGCCTGACGATGTCGACCACCTCGGCGGTGGCGTGCGGCCACACGACGGCGTCGGGCAGCGCGTCGGGGAAATGGGATTCGTCGTGGCCGTGGTGGGCGCGGACCGCCTCGGCGGTGGAGAAGCGCTTGCCGTAACGGTCGGCGAGGGCGCGGGCGAAGTCGTCGGGCAGGGGCATGGCGGGCTCGGTGGTCGGCAATCGGGAGGTGCGAGGGTAGCGCGCTTTGGCGCCGATCACTATCCGGAACCCGCCCGGGGACGATTTGCGACCCGCGGCCGCCCAAAAATCAGGCGACGGTGCGATCGACCGGCCCGCGCTCGCCGTCGATTGAGGCGGCGGTGCCTGAAATCGAGGCAGGCGAGGGTCGCGCGCACCCCCCCGGTGCCTCGAAATGAGGCGGGCGAGGGGGGCGGGACGCCGGCATCGATGAAAAATCAGCCGCGGCCGGGTTCCCGGCAGCGCCGGCCTCAGGCCGTGCCGTCGCCCTTGGCGGGCGCCGTGCGGCGCACTCCGGAGCGCATGCTCTCGGTCAGCGGCGTCATGCTGTCGGCCTTGCCGAACATCTTGAGCAGCCCATAACCGTCGTAGCTGGCGCTGAGCACGTCGCTGCCGAGGGCGAGCTGGGTGTCGCCGCAGCGGGCGACCAGGGCCTTGAGGCGATTGAGGCGCGGGCGCAGCGCATCGTAGGCCGCCAGATCGCGCTTCAGTTCGTCGAGATCGAAGCCCGGCGGCAGCGCCTGCCTGTTCTGGTCGAGGATCGCGACGGTCTGCCGGCAGAAGGTTTCGCTCTTCTCGCCGATCTTGGTCAGCCGCCGTATCTGCTCGGGGGTCAGCGACACGAATATGTCCATCACCCCCTCGATGGCATCCAGCGCCGCATCGAACTTGGGCAGATCGTCGCTGAGGTCGAGGGAAACGAGATTCTGGGTCATCGGGGTTCTCCTGAAATGGGAATGGGTGGAGTGGCGCTGCGCAAACGGTCTGTATACGCGAACAGGATATTACTTAAGGATATATGTTTCGGGTAAGCGGGTTGCCGTGGCGGGGCCGCCGCGCGCGCCCGCCAGCCGGGGTGGGTCGGGGTGGCCGGCGCAGCTCGGGTGACGCGGCGCTGACCCGACCTGCGCCTCGTGCGCCCCGCATTCCTCATTCCCCCGGTAAACTCCCGCCATTCCAACCCCGCGGAGTCATTCCATGACCAAGCAGATCATCGCTACCCCCAACGCCCCTGCCGCCATCGGCACCTACTCCCAGGCCGTCAAGGCCGGCAACACGGTTTACCTGTCGGGCCAGATCGGCCTCGACGCCGCCACGATGCAGATGGTCGACGGCTTCGAAGCCCAGACCGTGCGCGTCTTCGAAAACCTCAAGGCGGTGGCCGAGGCGTCCGGCGGCGCGCTGGCCGACGCGGTCAAGCTGAACATCTACCTGACCGACCTGGCCAATTTCGCCAAGGTCAATGAAGTGATGGCCCGCTATTTCAGCGAACCCTTCCCGGCCCGCGCCGCGGTCGGCGTCAAGGAGCTGCCGCGCGGCGCCCTCGTCGAGGCCGACGCGATCCTCGTCATCGGCTGACCCTTGGCCGAATCCGCCGCCCCCGTCGCCGCCGCGCCGCCGCGCAAGCCGGCGGCGCGCGGCTGGCCGGGGGTCGGGCCGCAACTGGCCGAGCGGCTGGCGAAGATCGACGTGTTCTCGCCGGCCGACCTGATCCTGCATCTGCCGCTGCGCTACGAGGACGAAACCCGCCTCACCATGCTCGCCGACCTGCGCGCCGGCGTGCCGGCCCAGTGCGAGGTCGAGGTGCAATCGTGCGAGGTCAGCCCGCCGCCGCGCCGCCAGCTGGTGGCCCGGGTGGCCGACGCCAGCGGCGAGCTGACGCTGCGCTTCGTGCATTTCTACCCCAGCCAGCACAAGCAGCTCGCCGCGGGCAGCCGCCTGCGCATCTTCGGCGAGCTGCGCGACGGTTTCTTCGGCGCCGAGATGATCCATCCGCGGCTGCGCCCGGTGGCCGCCGGCGAGCCGCTGCCGGAAAGCCTGACGCCGGTCTATCCGACCACCGCCGGCCTCGCCCAGTCGGCGCTGCGCAAGCTGATCGCTGGCGCGCTGCGTCACCACCCGCCGGCCGACGAACTGCCCGACGCGCTGCGTCGGCGCCTCAACCTGCCGGCCCTGCCCGACGCGCTGCGCCTGCTCCACGCGCCGCCGCCGGCGCTGGCCATCGCCGACATCGAGGATCGCGGCCACCCGGCCTGGCAGCGCATCAAGCTCGACGAACTGCTGGCCCAGCAGATTTCGCTGCGCCGCGCCTACGCCGCGCGTCGCGCCAAGAACGCGCCGGGCCTGCCGCCGCAGCAAACCCTGACCCGCGAGCTGCTCGAACGGCTGCCCTTCGCGCTCACCGGCGCCCAGGCCCGCGCCTTCGCCGAGATCGGCGCCGATCTGGCCCTCGATCACCCGATGCAGCGCCTGCTGCAGGGCGACGTGGGGTCGGGCAAGACCTGCGTCGCCGCGCTGGCGATGTTGCGGGCCGCCGAAAACGGCCGTCAGGCGGTGCTGATGGCGCCCACCGAAATCCTCGCCGAGCAGCACTACCGCAAGCTCGCCGGCTGGTTGGCGCCGCTCGGGCTGGAGGTGGCGTGGCTGTCCGGCAGCCGCAGGAAGAAAGCGCGCGAGGCGACGCTGGCGCGGCTCGCCGCCGGCGAGATCCTGCTCGCCGTCGGCACCCATGCGCTGATCGAAGACCCGGTGGTGCTGCCGCGGCTGGCGCTGGCGGTGGTCGATGAGCAGCACCGCTTCGGCGTGCGCCAGCGCCTGGCGCTGCGCGAGAAGGGCTGCGCCGGCGAATCGCCGCACATGCTGATGATGTCGGCGACGCCGATCCCGCGCACGCTGGCGATGAGCTACTACGCCGACCTCGACGTGTCGGTGCTCGACGAACTGCCGCCCGGCCGCACGCCGATCGTCACCAAGCTGGTCATGGACGGCCGCCGCGACGAAGTGATCCGCCGCGTCCACGACGCCTGCGCGGCCGGCCGCCAGGCCTACTGGGTGTGTCCGCTGATCGAGGAATCTGAGGCGCTGCAGCTGCAGACCGCCGAGGAAAGCTTCGCGATGCTGTCGGCGGCCCTGCCCGACCTCGCCGTCGGGCTGGTGCACGGCCGCCTCAGGAACGACGAGAAGTCGGCGACGATGGCCGCCTTCGCCGCCGGCACCATCCAGCTGCTGGTCGCCACGACGGTGATCGAGGTCGGCGTGGACGTGCCCAACGCCAGCCTGATGGTCATCGAGCACGCCGAACGCTTCGGCCTCGCCCAGCTGCACCAGCTGCGCGGGCGGGTCGGCCGCGGGGTGCATGAGTCGGTGTGCATCCTGCTCTACGCCCAGCCGCTGTCGCAGACCGGCCGCGAACGGCTGAAGGCGATCTTCGAGCACACCGACGGCTTCGTAATCGCCCGCGAGGATCTGCGCATCCGCGGCCCCGGCGAATTCATCGGCGCCCGCCAGAGCGGCGTGCCGCTGCTGCGCTACGCCGACCTCGGGGAAGACGCCGCGCTGGTCGACATCGCCCGCGGACTGGCCGAAGAACTGCTGCGCGACGCCCCCCGCGTCGCCGATGCGACCACCGCCCGCTGGTTCGGCGGCCGCGCCGCGCTGCTCAAGGCCTGAACGGCGCGGAACGCGGCGCCCATCGCGGGCGTCGCAGGTCGTACAATGGCGCCGCCCGTCCGCCGGCCGTTCCCGTTTCCGTTCCGTGTTCCGATGACCCTCGCCCACTTTCCGGGCCGCGATCCTTTCCGCATGGCCGCCTGGCAGGCGCCGCGGGGGATGCGCGGCTGGCTCACCGACGACAGTTCGCTGACCGCGCGCATCCGTGCCCGCTGCGGCGCCTTCTCGCTGCGCGTGGTGCGCCAGGGCAAGGGCGTGGTGCTGCCCGACGAGATGGCGGCGCTCGGCGTGCATCGCCACGGCGACCTGTGGCAGCGCGAGGTGCTCTTGATCGCCGACGGCGAGCCGGTGGTGTTCGCCCGCTCGCTGGTCGCCGCCACCGGCGTGCCGGCGGCCTGGCACCTGCTGCGCCGGCTCGGCGGCCGGCCGCTGGCGGCGGTGCTGTTCGACGATCCGCGGGTCGTCCGTTCGCCGCTCGAGGCGGCCTGCCTCGACACCCGCGATTCGCGCTGGCACCATGCCGCCCACGCCACCGGCTGCGCCACCCTGCCGCCGCTGTGGGCGCGGCGTTCGGCCTTCCACCGCAGCGGCGCGCCGCTGCTCGTCACCGAAATCTTCCTGCCCGCGATCCGGAGCCTGGCCCCATGACCACCCTGACCCCGACCCCGCTGCCCACCACGCTGCGCGAGCGCCTCGCCGAATACGAAAAGCTGATGCGCCTCGACAAGCCGATCGGCATCCTGCTGCTGCTGTGGCCGACGCTGTGGGCGCTGTGGGTGGCCAGCGCCGGCCGGCCGGCGCCGCTGGTGGTGGCGATCTTCGTGATCGGCACGGTGCTGATGCGCTCGGCCGGCTGCGTGATCAACGACTACGCCGACAAGGATTTCGACGGCCACGTCGAGCGCACCCGCAACCGCCCGCTGGCGGCCAGGCGGGTCAGCCCGAAGGAGGCGCTGTGGCTGGCCGCCGGGCTGGCGGTGCTGTCCTTCCTGCTGATCCTGCCGCTCAACGGCCTGACCATCGCGATGAGCGTGCCGGCGCTGTTCCTCGCCGCCAGCTATCCGTTCACCAAACGTTTTCTGGCGATCCCCCAGGCCTACCTCGGCATCGCCTTCGGCTTCGGCATTCCGATGGCTTTCGCTGCGCTGCGTAACGAGATTCCGGTCGAGGCGTGGGCGATGCTGCTCGCCAACATCTTCTGGGCGGTGGCCTACGACACCGAGTACGCGATGGTCGACCGCCCCGACGACCTGAAGATCGGGATCAAGACCTCGGCGATCACCTTCGGCCGCTTCGACGTGGCGGCGGTGATGCTGTGCTACGCGGCGGCGCTGGCGATCCTCGCCTGGGTCGGCCTCGCCACCGGTCGCGGCGCGTTTTTCGTCGCCGGCCTGGCTGCGGCGGTTGGCCTCATCGGCTATCACTACACGCTGATCCGTGAGCGCGATCGCGCCAAGTGCTTCAAGGCCTTTTTGCACAACAACTGGGTCGGTGCGGCGATCTTCGCCGGCTGGGCGCTGGACTATCTGGTGTCCGGCTGAGGGCCGGCGCTCAGCGCCGCTGCGGGCGCGATGTCCTGAGCAGCGGCGTCAGCAGGTCCATCGTGCGTTCGGTGGCGCCCCGGTGGGATTGCGCGAAGCGGCTGCCGGCTTCGCCCATGGCCTGACGGCGCGGCGGGTTGGAGAGGATTTCGAGGGCTTCCTCGACGGCATCCACGATGTCGTCGGCACGCACCGCGGCGCCGACCTCGATGGCCTGCTCGCAGACCACCGAGAAGTTGAAGGTATGTGGCCCGACGATCACCGGGCAGCCGACCGCGGCGGCCTCGATCGGGTTCTGCCCGCCGAGTTTGGCCCATGAGCCGCCGATGATCGCCACGTCGGCCGCTGCGCAGTAGGCGTACATCTCGCCCATCGAATCGCCGAGCCAGACGCGGGTGTCGGCCATCACCGGCACATCCTTCGAGCGCCGCTGCAGCTTCAGGCCGGCGTGCTTGGCCAGTTTGGCGACCTCGTCGAAGCGCTGCGGATGGCGCGGCACCAGCACCAGCAGCACCTCCGGCGGGCACAGGCGGCCGAAGGCTTCGAGCAGCGGGCCTTCCTCGCCCTCGCGGGTGCTGGCGGCGAGCAGCACCTGGCGCGGGCCGAAGCGGTTGCGGAAGCTGGCGCCCTGCACCAGCATCGCCGCCGGCGGGGCGATGTCGAACTTGATGTTGCCGGTGATCATCACGTAGCGGGCGCCGAGGGCCGTCATGCGCTGGCCGTCGGCCTCGGTCTGGGCGCCGATCGCCGACAGGTGGGCGAAAGCCCGCCGCGCCAGTCCGCCGCTGCGGGCGTAGCCGCGGGCCGAACGCGCCGACAGGCGGGCATTGACCATCGCCAGCGGCGTGCCGGTCTTGCGGCAGCCTTCGACGAGGTTGGGCCACAGCTCGGTTTCCATCAGGATGCCGATGCGCGGGTGGAAGTGGCGCAGGAAACGCGCCACCGCCCACGGAAAATCGTAGGGCAGATAGACGCTCTGCACCCGCGGGGCGAGCTCCCCGAACAGTTCGGCGGCGGTTGCCCGGCCGGTCGGCGTCATGTGGGTCAGCAGCAGGCTGTGATCCGGGTGGGCGTCGAGCAGGGCGTGGAGCAGCGGCGCGCAGGCGCGCGTCTCGCCGACGGACACCGCGTGCAGCCAGATCACCGGCCCGCGCAGCTGCGCGCGGTAGCGGCCGACCCGTTCGCCGAGGTGCTGCAGGTATTCCGGCTGCCGGCGGGCCCGCCACAGCAGGCGCAGGGCGACCAGCGGCGCGGCGGCGTACCAGACGGCGGTGTAGAGGCTGCGCAGGATCAAGGGAGAGGCCAGGCCGGACGGAGCCGGCAGTATAGCGGGCGTTGCAGATCGCACGGGACAAGTTGTGTCGTGGATTTACCGTGTCATGTGCACGTGCGAAAATGCGTGGCTACAGGCTGCGTCCGGCGGGCGGGCCAACCCCACAACTCGCATCGTCTCCCCCTCGACCATGAAAATCCTCGTTACCGGCGCCGCCGGTTTCATCGGCATGCATACCAGCCAGCTGCTGCTGGCGCGCGGCGACCAAGTCGTCGGCCTCGACAACCTCAACGACTACTACGACGTCCAGCTCAAGCTCGACCGCCTGGCGCGCCTCACGCCCCACGACAACTTCCGCTTCGTGAAGATGGACGTGGCCGACCGGGCCGGCATGGAAAAGCTGTTCGCCGACGAGAAGTTCGACCGCGTCATCCACCTCGCCGCCCAGGCCGGCGTGCGCTACTCGCTGGTCAACCCCCACGCCTACGTCGAAAGCAACCTGACCGGCTTCATGAACATCCTCGAGGGCTGTCGCCATGCCAAGGTGCAGCACCTCGTCTATGCCAGCAGCTCCAGCGTCTATGGCGGCAACACCAAGATGCCGTTCTCCGAGCACGACAGCGTCGACCACCCGGTCAGCATCTACGCCGCCACCAAGAAGGCCAACGAGCTGATGGCCCACACCTACAGCCACCTCTACGGCCTGCCCACCACCGGCCTGCGCTTCTTCACGGTGTATGGCCCGTGGGGCCGGCCGGACATGGCGCTGTTCCTGTTCACCAAGGCGATCCTCGAAGGCCGGCCGATCGACGTCTTCAACCACGGCAAGATGAAGCGCGACTTCACCTACATCGACGACATCGTGCAGGGCGTCGTGCGCACCCTCGACCGCGTCGCCGAACCCGCTGCGGCCTACAACGCCGACCAGCCCGATCCGGCCACCAGCAACGTGCCCTACCGCGTCTTCAACATCGGCAACAACGACCCGGTCGAGCTGATGGCTTTCGTCGAGGCCATCGAGGACGCCGTCGGCCGCAAGGCCGAGAAGAACTTCATGCCGCTGCAGGACGGCGACGTGCCGGCCACCTACGCCAACACCGACGCCCTCAACGCGTGGACCGGCTTCAAGCCGGAAACCCCGGTGGCGGCCGGCGTCGGCCGCTTCGTCGAGTGGTACCGGAGCTACTACAAGCTTTGACGCCGTGCGTGCGGAGCGGGCCCGCGCGGCCCGGTTCCGCCGGCCGCGGGCAACCATGGAGCGCCTGACCGTCAGCCTCGTGCTGTTCCGGCCCGACGCGGCGCTGCTGCGCTCGACGCTGGATTCGCTGGCCGTCGCCTGCCGCGCGGCCGGCGTGGTGCCCGAACTCGTCCTCATCGACAACGGCGGCAGCGCCGCCGCCCTCGCCGCGGTGGCGCTGCCGGCCGACTGGCCGCTGCGGGTGATCGCCGGCCACGGCAACGTCGGCTTCGGCTGCGGCCACAACCTGAGCCTCGCCGGCGCCGCCGCCGACGGCTTCCACCTGATCCTCAATCCCGACCTCGAACTGGCCCCGGACGCGATCCGCGCGGCCTGCGCCTTCCTGCACGCCCATCCCGACTGCGGCCTGCTGGCGCCGGCGGTGCGCTGGGACGACGGCCGCACGCAATACCTGTGCAAGCGCGTGCCTTCGGTGTTCGACCTGTTCCTGCGTGGCTTTGCCCCCGGCTGGCTGCGCCGGCGCTGCGCCGCGCGGATGGCGCGCTACGAGATGCAGGATCTGATCGGTGAGCGGGTGGTGTGGGATCCGCCGCTGGTCAGCGGCGCCTTCATGTTCTTCCGGGCGGCGGTGCTGCACCGGCTGGGTGGCTTCGACCGGCGCTTCTTCCTGTACTTCGAAGACTACGACCTCAGCCTGCGCAGCGCCGAAATAACGCGGATCGCATATGTGCCGGCGGTGAAAGTCGTGCATCATGGCGGACACGCGGCACGCAAGGGCCTGCGCCACATCGGCATGTTCGTGCGTGGGGCCGCGTTGTTCTTCCGACTGCATGGCTGGAAATGGCTCTGACTTCTCCCTCGACACACCGCCGCGCCTGGCTGCGCGGCCTGCTCCTGATCCCGCTGGCGCGGCCGTTGGCCGGTCTGGCCGCGCCGGGCCCCGAGGCGCCGCCGCTGCTGCTCGCCGAAGTGCTGCGCGGCGACGTGGACCTCAGCCGCTACTGGGTCAGCGAAAAGCTCGACGGCGCCCGCGCGGTCTGGGATGGCCGTAGCCTGCGCTTTCGCAGCGGCCGGCCGGTGCCGGCGCCGCTGTGGTTCGTCGCCGGCCTGCCGCCCGAGCCGCTCGACGGCGAGCTGTGGATCGGCCGCGGCCAGTTCGAGGCGCTGTCCGGCATCGTGCGCCGCCAGCAGCCGCGCGACGAGGAGTGGCGCCGCGTCAGGTTCATGGTCTTCGAGCAGCCCGACGGTGCCGGCAGCTTCAGCGAGCGCATCGAGCGTCTGCGCGCCATCGTCGTGCGGGCCGGCGTGCCGTGGCTGCAGATGGTCGAGCAGTTCCGTGTCGCCGACCGGGCCGCGCTGCAGGCCAGGCTCGACGAGGTCGTCGCCGGCGGCGGCGAAGGCCTGATGCTGCATCGGGCCGACGCGCCCTACCTCACCGGCCGCAGCGATGCGCTGCTCAAGCTCAAGCCGCTGCTCGACGCCGAGGCGACGGTGATCGCCCACCTGCCGGGGCGCGGCCGGCTGGCCGGCATGATGGGCGCCCTGCGGGTCGAGACGCCCGCCGGCCTGCGTTTCCAGATCGGCACCGGTTTCAGCGATGCGCTGCGCCGCGCGCCGCCGCCGGTCGGCAGCCTGATCACCTACCAGTACCGCGACCTGACCCGCGACGGCGTGCCGCGTTTCGCCAGCTACCTGCGCCGGCGGGAGGCGTTCTGAACGGCCCGCGCTGCCTCGTCACCGGCGGGCGCGGTTTCATCGGCCGCCGCCTGGTTGGCGCGCTGCGCGCCGATGGCGTGGCGCTGCGGGTGCTGACCCGCGCCGAGCCGGCCGGCCCCGACGAGCTGCGTGGCGACCTCGCCGATCCGGCCAGTCTCGCCGCCGCCTGCGCCGGGGTCGACACGGTCTTCCACTGCGCCGGTCATGCCCACGCCTTCGGCGCGCTGGGCGAGGCCGACGCGGTGCGTCACCGGCAGGTCAATTTCGAAGGCACGCGGCTGCTCGCCGAGGCGGCCGGGCGGGCCGGCGTGCGGCGTTTCGTCTTTCTGTCCAGCGTCAAGGCGATGGGCGAGCCGGGCGACCAATGCGTCGACGAAGACTGGCCGGCGCCGCCCGCGTCGGCCTACGGCCAGGCCAAGCGGGCCGCCGAGGCGGCCGTGCTGGCGGCCGGCGTGCGGTTCGGCATGCACGTCGTCAATCTGCGTCCGGCGATGGTTTATGGCGCCGGCGGGGCCGGCAACCTCGAGCGCATGGCGGCGCTGGTGCGACGCGGCCTGTTTCCGCCGCTGCCGGAAACCGCCAACCGCCGCTCGCTGGTCCATGTCGCCGATCTCGTCGCGGCGATGCGCCTCGCCGCCGCCGATGCCCGCGCGGCCGGCCGCAGCTACATCGTCGCCCATCCCCGGACCCATTCCGGGCGCGGGCTCTACGACGCGCTGCGGGCGGCCTGCGGCCTGCCACTGCGGCGCTGGGCGGTGCCGCGCGGTGTGCTCGGCGCGGCGGCGCGGGTCGGCGACGGCATCGAGGCGCTGGCCGGCCGGCGCGTTCCGCTCGACAGCGAGGCGCTGGACCGCCTGCTCGGCTCGGCCTGCTATTCGCCGGCGCGCATCGCCGGCGAGCTGGGCTGGCGGGCGCGGATCGATCTGGCCGACGGGCTGCGGGAGATGCTCGGTGCGGCCTGAGGCGCTCGCCGTGCTCGCGCCGCCGCTGGCTTTCGCGGTCGCCTGGGGCGTCACCTGGCTGTGCTGCCGGCCGGGTTCGTGGCTGCATTTTCTCGATCATCCCAACGAGCGCTCGCTGCACGCCACGCCGATCCCGCGCACCGGCGGCGTCGGCGTGATGGCCGGCGTGGCCGTCGCCGGTCTGCTGGCGGGGCTGGCCGGCGGCCTCGACCGGGTGGCCGGCGCCGCGCTGGCGGGCGCGCTGGTCCTGGCCGCGCTCGGTCTGATCGACGACCGGCGCAGCCTGCCGGCACGGGTCCGGCTGCTGGCCCAGGTGCTGGCGGCCGGCGGCTTTGTGGCGGTGCTGGCGCCGGCCGGCGGCGCGGCGGTGGTGGCGCTCGGCGTGCTCGGGCTGGTGTGGATGGCCAATCTGTACAATTTCATGGACGGCTCGGACGGGCTCGCCGGCGGGATGGCGGTGCTGGGTTTCGGTACGCTGGCCGCCGCCGCGGCGCTGGCCGGCCACACGGCGCTGGCGCTGCTGTGCGCCGGCATCGCCGCCGCCGCCGCGGGCTTCCTGTGCTTCAACTTCCATCCGGCGCGGATCTTCATGGGCGATGCGGGTTCGGTGCCGCTCGGTTTCCTCGCCGGCGCCCTCGGCCTGGCCGGCCCCGAGGCGGGCGCCTGGCCGCTGTGGTTCGCGCCGCTGGCCTTCTCGCCGTTCATCGTCGATGCGACCGTCACGCTGCTGCGCCGGGCGCTGCGCGGCGAGAAGGTGTGGCAGGCCCATCGCAGCCATTTCTACCAGCGCCTCGTCCGGATGGGCGTCGGCCACCGGGCGACGGCGCTGCGGGCCTATGTTTTGATGGCCGCGGCCGGCGCCTCGGCCGTTGCAGCTTTGCCACTGGGGTTCTCGCTGCAATGCGGCGTGATTACAATGTGGGGATTCATCTACCTGATCCTCGGCTGGCGGATCGACCGCGCGTGGCGCCGTCATGAACAGGCCGAGGTGCCGAAGTCTTGATCAACAGAGCCTATCACCCCTTCCTGGTCTATCTGTCGGACGTGATCGGGGTTGCGCTGGCCTGGTGGCTGGCCTACCTGATCCGTTTCAACTTCAGCATTCCGCCGGATTTCCTGGCGGGGTTCTGGCTCGGGCTGGCGGTCGTCGTCGGCCTGCAGGGGGCGCTGCTGCGCGCCTTCGGCCTGTACCGGAGCATCTGGGTCTTCGCCAGCCTGCCCGATCTGGTGTGCATCGCCCGCGCCGTCGGCGTCGCCACGCTGCTGACGCCGCTGGTCGTCGTCGTCGCGGTGCGCACCGCGCCGGAGGTGCCGCGGCTGGTGTTCCTGCTGCAGCCGCTGCTGCTGGCGATGTACATGGGCGGCTCGCGGGCGATCTACCGGACCTGGAAGGAATCGCGTCTTTACGGCGGCCTGCGTGCGCTCGGCCAGCCGGTGGTCGTGCTGGGCGGCGGCGACGCCGCGGTCGGGCTGGTGCGCGAGCTGTCCCGTTCGGCCGAGTGGCGGGTCGTCGGCCTGCTCGACGACAGCCCCGCCCACCAGGGCCGCGAGGTTTACGGCTGCAAGGTGCTCGGCCGCATCGCCGACCTCGAACGGATCGCCGAGGATCTGAAGGTCGGCCACGCGATCATCGCGATGCCCGGCGAACGCCACGAAGTGCGCCGCAAGGTGGCCAGCGCCTGCGTGCGGGCCGGGGTCAAGGCGCTGATCGTGCCCGCCATCAGCGACGTGATGAAGGGCCGGGTCAACGTCAGCGAGGTCCGTCAGGTGGATGTGGAGGATTTGCTCGGGCGCGACCCGGTGCGCATCCACACCGCCGAGGTGCGCGAATACCTGCGCGGCAAGTCGGTGATGGTGACCGGCGCCGGCGGTTCGATCGGTTCCGAGCTGTGCCGTCAGATCGCGCGCTTCGAGCCGTCGCTGCTGGTGTGCTTCGACATCAGCGAGTATGCGCTGTACCGGCTCGGCGAGGAGTTCGCGGTCCATTTTCCGACCATCCAGCTGGTCGCGCTGGCCGGTGACGTGAAGGACGCGGTGCGCGTCGACGAGGTCGTCACCCGTTTCCATCCGCACGTGATCTTCCATGCCGCGGCCTACAAGCACGTGCCGCTGATGGAGGACGACAACGCCTGGCAGGCGGTGCGCAACAACGTTTTCGGCACCTGGCAGCTGGCGCGCAGCGCGGTGAACTGCGGCGTGGCGCGCTTCGTGCTGGTGTCCACCGACAAGGCGGTCAATCCGACCAACGTGATGGGCGCCACCAAACGCCTCGCCGAGCAGGTCTGCCAGGCGCTGTCGGCCGAAGGACGCACCCAGTTCGAGATCGTCCGTTTCGGCAACGTGCTGGGCAGCGCCGGCAGCGTGATCCCCAAGTTCCAGGAGCAGATTGCCGCCGGCGGGCCGGTGACGGTCACCCACCCGGACATCACCCGCTTCTTCATGTCGATCCACGAGGCGGCGCAGCTGGTGCTGCAGGCCGGTTCGATGGGCCAGGGCGGCGAGATCTTCGTCCTCGACATGGGCGAACCGGTGCGCATCGCCGAACTGGCGCGGGACATGATCCGCCTGTCGGGCCACACCGAGGAGCAGGTGCGCATCGTGTTCACCGGCCTGCGCCCCGGCGAGAAGCTCTACGAGGAGGTGCTCGCCGACGCCGAGCAGACCCGTGCGACCCACCATCCCAAGCTGCGCATCGCCCGCGCCCAGCCGGTTGCCGACGGGCGGCTCGATGCGCTGCTGCACTGGCTGCGCCAGCGCCGGCCGGTCGGCGCCGCCGAGGTGCGCCGCGAGCTGCGGCGCTGGGTGCCGGAGTACGCGCCGGCGCCGTCGGCCCCGCCCTTGCAGGTGGTCGACGCGGAACAACGGGCCTGAACCATGGCGACTTACGCGATAGGCGACATCCAGGGCTGTTTCGGTGCGCTGACGGCGCTGCTCCGGCGGGTCGATTTCGACCCCGCGCGGGACCGTCTGTGGCTGGTCGGCGACCTGGTCAACCGCGGGCCGGATTCGCTGCAGACGCTGCGCTTCGTGCGCGAGCTGGGGCCGGCGGCGATCACCGTGCTCGGCAATCACGATCTCTACCTGCTGATGGTGGCCTACGGCACGGTGCGCAGCCGCGGCAAGGACGACACCATCCAGGCGGTGCTTGACGCGCCCGACCGGGAGGCCTTGCTCGGCTGGCTGCGGACCCGTCCGCTGATGCACCTCGAGAACGGCTTCGCGATGGTCCACGCCGGTCTGCTGCCGGGCTGGACGGTGACGCAGGCGCGGGCGCTGGCGCGCGAGGTCGAGGGCGCCCTGGCCGGCCCCTACCACGCCGACCTGCTGCACAACATGTGGGGCAGCGAGCCGGCCGCCTGGCGCGACGATCTGCGCGACTACGAACGGATGCGGGTGATCGTCAA
Source organism: Zoogloeaceae bacterium (assembly GCA_015657735.1). Taxonomy (GTDB): domain Bacteria; phylum Pseudomonadota; class Gammaproteobacteria; order Burkholderiales; family Rhodocyclaceae; genus Zoogloea. The sequence continues at coordinate 5,709 of SSSX01000252.1, read as the reverse complement.
TGCGATGACGCGGATGCGCTTCTGCACGCCGGCGGGCGTCATGGATTTCAAGGTGAAGGGCGAGGTGACCAAGGCGCCGAAGGGCTACCTGCCGTGGTTCGAGGCGCCGGGGCGGCGGAGCGCCGACACGACGGTCGTCTTCGGCCACTGGTCGGCGCTCGGCCTGCGCATCGAGCCGAACCTGCTGGCGCTCGATTCGGGCTGCCTGTGGGGGCGCGAGCTGACCGCCGTGCGGCTGGAAGACCGGGCGGTGTTCCAGGTGGCCTGCCCGGGCCTCAGCCACGGCAAGCTCAAGCCGTCCTGAGGCAGGCGGCAGGCCGACCGTCGGGCGGCGGCCGAGCGGTGGCTACGCGAGTCGCCCGACGATCGCGCCGTGCGCGGCGTGGGCGAGGGCCTTGCGGTCGGGGCCATCGCGGGTGACGAGCAGTGGGGCGACCTCGATCCGCGCGACGATCCGGCGTTCGCCGATGATGGCGCGGATCGACTCGCCGAGGCTGACGTCGCCGTCGTAGGCCGCGGCGCGGGTGTAGCGCCCGTCGGGCAGGCGGTAGGCGATCGCCAGCGGCTGGATCGGCGCGCCGGCCTCGATGGCGGGCTGCAGCAGCGCGGCGTGGAAAGGCCGGACATGGCTGCCGTCGGTCGTCGTGCCTTCCGGAAACAGCGCCACGTGCCGTCCGCGCCCGAGCAGGCCGGCGATTTCCTCATTGACGATCCTGGCGTGGCCGCGGCTGCCGCGACGCAGGAACACCGTTTCGTTGCGCGTCGCCAGCCAGCCGATCACCGGCCAGCCGCGCACCTCGGCCTTCGAGATGAAGGCCGCCGGCCACGCGGCGTTGATGACGAAGATGTCCAGCCACGAGATGTGGTTGGCCACCAGCAGGCAGCCGGGCGGGATTGGCGGGCCGTCGGTTTCGAGGCCGATGCCGAGGATGTCGAGCAGTTCGGCCGACCAGCGCTGCTTCAGGCGAATCCGCCGCGCCGCGCCGATGAAGGGGAACACCGTGGCGGTCGTCGCCATGCCGGCGACGAGGTGCGCGCCGAGCCGGAGGTAGCGCGTGGCGCGGACGAGGCGGGGGGTGGGGGCGGCGGGCTTCAGTCCTTGCGTCCCAGGAAATGTTTGGCGTAGCGGGCGTCGAGCCGCGACACCGGCAGCAGCACCGGCAGGTCGGCGGTGTTGAAGTCGGGATCCCAGGCCGGTTCGCCGCAGATCCACGCGCCGGCCCGCAGGTAGCCCTTGATGAGCGGCGGGGTGTCGGCGTCGAGATCGCGCCGCAGCGCCTGCAGGGGCAGCGGCGTGCGCGGGAAGACGCGGTATTCGAGCGGGCACAGGTGCTCGTCCTTGAGCCGCTCGTACAGGCTGGCGGCCATGTGGCCGCCGTCGCCCATGCTGATCGAGGCGCAGCCGATCAGGTAATCGTAGTTGTTCTCAAGCATGTAACGGGCCAGGCCGGACCACAGCAGCGTGATCACCGCGCCGGAGCGGTAGTCGGCGTCGATGCAGGAGCGGCCGATCTCGACCATGCGGCTCTTCAGGTGGCGCAGGCGAGTCAGGTCGAATTCGCTCTCGGAGTAGTAGCTGCCGACTTCGCGCGCGGCGGCCGGCGACAGGATGCGGTAGGTGCCGACGATGCGGCCGGCGTCCTCGTCGCGGACGATCAGGTGTTCGCAGAAGGGGTCGTACAGGTCGCGGTCGACCCCCGGCGTGCGGGTCGGCAGGCGGGCGCCCATTTCCTCGGCGAAGACGCGGTAGCGCAGTCTCTGGGCTTCGAGCACCTCGGTCGGGCTGCCGGCGAGGCCGACATGCAGGTTGCGGCCGGGGCGTTGGGCGGCGTGTTGTTGCTTGTGCAGCATGACGGAATCCTCGTGGGGTTTCCGTGCATTGTCGGAATGCTGCGTTGCGACAGGGTGAAAGGAAGGTTACCGCGGCATGACGGCCGCAATGCAGGAAGGGGCCGTCCGGCCCCTTCGGCTGACGGTGGCGCGCCGGTTCAGCGCGTCACGCGGGTGGTGCGGCCGTCCTGCAGCAGGCGTACGCGTTCGCCGGGCTGGAAGTTTTCGCCGCCGTCTTCCTGGACGATGGCCAGCATTTCGCCGTTGTCCATCTTGAGCGTGACTTCGATGCCCTGCTTGCGGGTGACGCCTTCTTCGGCGGCCGCACCGGCGAGGCCGCCGACCACCGCGCCGACCACTGCGCCGATCGCCGAGCCCTTGCCCGAGCCGATGGTGCTGCCGGCGATGCCGCCGACCGCGGCGCCGCCGACGGTGCCGACCGGCGATTTGGTGCCTTCGAGCTTGACGAGGCGCACGCTTTCGACGACGCCCATGCGCACGCTCATCACGCGCCGGGCTTCGGCGCGCTGGTAGTCGCCGCCGCCCTGACCGGCGGCACAACCGACGACGGAGACGGCGGCCAGCAGGGCCATGCCCAGATTGACGATTCGCATGTTTCTTCCTTTCACCACAGGGTTGAGCCGAAGGCCGTGCGATAGGCTTCGGCGATCTGGTCGCGGCTGGGGGCGTGGTTCTGTCCGCCGCGGCTGGCAATCTTGATGGCGCCCATCAGCGAGGCGAGGCGCCCGGTCTGGTCCCAGTCGAGGCCGTGCTCGATTCCGTAGAGCAGGCCGGCGCGGTAGGCGTCGCCGCAGCCGGTGGGGTCTTCGAGGCTGGCCGGCGGGGCGCAGGGAATGTCGATCCGGCGCCCGGCGGTGTGGACCTGCGAGCCGTCGCCGCCGAGGGTGACGACCAGCGCCTTGACTTCGCCGGCCAGCGATTCGATCGAGCGGCCGGTGCGTTCGCACAGCAGGCGCGCCTCGTAGTCGTTGACCGTGCAGTAGTCGGCCAGTTGCAGGCAGGCGAGCAGTTCGTCGCCGCTGAACATCGGCAGGCCCTGGCCCGGGTCGAAGACGAAGGGAATGCCGGCCTCGACGAACTGGCGCGAGTGTTCGAGCATGCCGTCGCGCCCGTCCGGCGCGACGATGCCGAGGGTCACGCCGCTGGCGTCGCCGACGGCGTTGGCGTGGGAGTGGATCATCGCGCCGGGGTGGAAGGCGGTGATCTGGTTGTCGTCGAGGTCGGTGGTGATGAAGGCCTGGGCGGTGAAGCTGCCGGGCACCTGGCGCACGTGGTCGCGGCGCAGGCCGAGGGCGTCGAGGCGTTGCAGGTAGGGGCCGGCGTCGTCGCCGACGGTCGCCATGATCAGCGGATCGCCGCCGAGCAGCTTGAGGTTGTAGGCGATGTTGCCGGCGCATCCGCCGAATTCGCGCCGCATCTCGGGCACGAAGAACGAGACGTTCAGGATGTGCAGTTGCTCGGGCAGGATGTGGTTGCGGAAGCGGTCATGGAAAACCATGATCGAATCGTAGGCGATGGAGCCGCAGATGAGCGTGGACATGGGGCGGGTGGGAGGTGAGCGATCCGATTGTAGAAGTGCGGCCGGGGCGCGGGGGGCGATTGTGTTGCCGGATGGTGTGCCGGTCAAGGGTAGAACACGTACACCCGGTAGCCGGCGGCGGCGACGCCGGGCGCTTCGAAGTTGATGCGGGTGCTGAGCTCGCGCTGCGCCGGGAAGGCGTCGCGGGCGGCGTCGGCGGGCAGCCAGTCGACGGGTTCGAGCACCTTGCGGACGAGGGCCTTGTCGCGGGCGTCGGTCAGCGTGATCTCGAGGTGGGGGTAGGCTTGCGCGTAGTCGGCGCGGTTGCGCAGGGTGGCGTGCAGCGTGAAGAAGGCTTCGCGGCCGGCGTCGGGCTGGATGTCGGAGCTTTCGATGGCGATCGTCGAGGCGTCGCGCGGCAGCGGCAGCTCGCAGCCGAGGCCGGCGCACAGGCTTTCCATGAAGGGGCGCAGCTGCGGCGACGCGCGGACGATGTCGCCGCGGAACACCAGCACGCCCTGGGCGAGCAGTGCCAGCGCGAGCAGGGTGGCGCCGGCGGCCCATGCCGCCTGGCGGAACGCGGGCGCGGCGTCGTCGGCGGACGCCGCTTCTTCGGTGTCGGTGTCGTCGTCGGACTCCTCGGCCCGGACGCCGGCTGGTTCGCCGGTGTCGGCGGTGACTGCGCCGGAGACCGGGGGCGGCCCGCTGCGTGGCAGCGAGAGCATCGCCGCCGGTTCTTCGCTGGCCGGCCAGGGCTGGGCATCGGGGGCGGTGGCGAGTGCTGCGGGCAGGCTGCCGGCGTCCTGCTTGTGGAGCAGGGCGTCGAAATCGACGGCTGCGCCGGTGGTCGTGGCGCTGGTGTGCAGATCGAGGTCGGCGGCGGCAGGCCAGTCCGGTGCGAAGGCCGGCGCGGCGGCGGTGCTGTCGATGTCGACGCCGGGCCAGTCCTCGGGCGCGTCGATGTCGATCTCGAAAGTCGGTTCGGCGGGCGGGGCGTCGTCGGTTGGCGGGACGGCCTGGTCTGTCGTGGCGATGTCGTCGTCAGGCGGGGTGTCGGCGCTGTCGGGCGGGAGCGCTTCGGTGGTGGCTGCGGCGGGCGGCGTGTCGTCGTCGGCGGCCGCGGCGGGTTTTTCCTCGAGGATGAACAGCGGAGCGGCGTCGACCGGCGCCGGTGGCGGGACGTCGGGCGGCGGGGCGTCGTCGGCGATGCGGGCGTCGAGTGCGTTGAAGGCGTGCTGGCACTGACCGCAGCGGACCCGTCCGGCGCGGGCCTCGAGCTGTTCCGGGCGCACCCGGAACATGGTGCCGCACTCGGGGCAGCGCGTCAGGATCATGCGGCGGCCGGCCGTTCGCCCTCGAGGCGGACCCAGCCGTCGTGGGTGGCGCCGACCTTCAGTGCGATGAACGGCGCGTAGGCGGCGATGACTTCGTCGGCCTGGGCTTCGAGCACGCCCGACAGCGCCAGCCGGCCGCCGGGGGCGACGCGGGCGGCCAGCAGCGGGGCGAGCATCTTCAGCGGGTTGGTCAGGATGTTGGCGACGACCCGCTGGAAAGTGCCGTCGAGGGGCTCCGCCGACACTTTCAGGTGCAGGCTGACGCCGTTGTTGGCGGCATTGGCGGCGGCCGTTTCGACGGCCTTCTCGTCGATGTCGACGCCGGTGACCTCACCCGCGCCGAGCTTGACGGCGGCGATGGCGAGGATGCCGGAGCCGCAGCCGTAGTCGAGCACGCTGATCCCCGGCACGACCTGTTCGGTGAGCCATTCGAGGCACAGCCGGGTGGTGGGGTGCGAGCCGGTGCCGAAGGCCATGCCCGGGTCGAGGATCAGGTTGATCGCGCCGGGGTCGGGGGATTCGTGCCAGGACGGGACGATCCACAGGCGGTCGGTGATGCGGATCGGGTCGAACTGGCTTTGGGTGAGCTGGACCCAGTTCTGTTCCTCGATCTCTTCGATGGTGAAAGGCGGCACCGCGGCCAGCCCGGCGGCGGCCGACGCGGTGGCGAGGGCTGCGGCGAGGTCGACGTCGGGGTCGAACAGGGCGACGACCCGGCTGTGATCCCACAGGCTGGCCGGATGCATGCCGGGTTCGCCGAACTGGGGCTTCTCGGCGTCGGTGCCGGCATCGGCGTCGTCGATGCTGACCGACAACGCGCCGTTGTCCATCAGCGCTTCGGAAAGCGCCTCGGCACGCGTCGCATCAGCTTGCAGGATGACCGAGAGCCACATCAGCCTTTGCTTACCTCGTTGCGCCCCGCCAGCTTGTGCTCGAGGTAGTGGATGCTGGTGCCGCCTTCGACGAAGCGGGCATCGAGCATCAGTTCCTGATGCAGCGGGATGT
>SSSX01000251.1 GCA_015657735.1 Zoogloeaceae bacterium | reverse complement strand
CGGTGGCCCTGCAACTCGGCCGCTACCCGCCGCTCCGGCTGCTCGACGTGGCCGAGATCGTCGGCATCCGCGAAGAGGAACGCTGATGCGCCTGCTCGTCTGCTCCAAGCGCGACATCCACGGCGCGCACTTCCTGAACCGCCTGCTGCCCGCGCTGGCGGGGCACGACATCGTCGGCCTGTGGCTCTCCGAAAAAAACCGCGGCGCCGAGGACGACGTCGCCGAACTGGCCGAACTGCGCTTCGTCGAACGCACCCTGCCGGTCGACCTGCTCTTCCCGCTGATCGACGCGCTGCCCGCCAGCCTCGCCGACCAGGCCGCCGACGCCACCTTCGCCGGCCTCGCCCGCCGCCACCGGGCGCCGCTCGAGATCATCACGGCCCTCGACGCGCCCAGCTGCGCCCGCCTCGCCGCGCTCGCCCCCGATCTGCTGATCGTCGCCCGCTTCAGCCACATCTTCGACGCCGCCACCATCGCCGTGCCGCGCTACGGCATCCTCAACGTCCACCCCGGCCGCCTGCCCGAATACGCCGGCCTGCACGCGCCGCTGCGGGCGGTGATCGGCGGCGCCGAAGCCTTCGGCTGCAGCGTCCACTGGATCACCCCCGGCATCGACGACGGCCCGCTGCTGGCCGTCCACGACGCCCCCATCGACCCCGAAAGCTGCCTGCTCGCCCAGCTCGCCGGCCTCTACCCGCTGGCCATCCCCACCGTGCTCGCCGCCATCGACGCCTGCGCCGCCGGCTGCCGCCCTCCCGGCACCCCGCAGGACCGCCGCCGCCGCGGCTACCGCTCGATGCCCTCGCCGGCCGATTTCGCCGCCCTGCGCCACCACGGCCTGCACCTCTGGAACCCGCTCGCCTACGCCCGCTGGCTCGAACGCTACCTGCCGCCCGGCATCGCACTGCCGGCGCTGCCCGGAGCGCCGCGATGAGCTTCGCCCGCCAAATCTTCATCAGCTACGCCCACCTGGACAACCAGCCGCTCAGCGCCGATCAGGCCGGCTGGGTGAGCCTCTTCCACACCACGCTGCAGACCCTGCTCAGCCAGCGCCTCGGCGCCCCGGTGGACATCTGGCGCGACGACAAGCTGCACGGCAACGACGTGTTCGCCGACGAAATCATCGACCAGCTCGCCGGCACCGCGCTGTTCGTCTCGATCCTCACCCCGCGCTACCTCAAGTCCGAGTGGTGCGCGAAGGAGATCCGCAGCTTCTGCCAGCGCGCCGAGGCCGAGCACAGCCTGGTCGTCGACAACAAGGCCCGCATCATCAAGGTCCTCAAGCTGCCCATCGACACCGAGCAGAGCCTGCCGGCCGCGGTCGGCCAGCTCCTCGGCTACGAGTTCTACGAGATCGACGACGACCACACCCCCCGCGAGCTCGACCCGGCCTACGGCGACAAACCCCGCCAGGCCTTCCTGCGCCGCGCCAACAAACTCGCCTGGGATCTCGCCGCCCAGCTCACCGCACTGCAGCACCGCACCCCGCACCCCGACACCGACGCCGCCAACGACCCGGCCCCCAAGCCGGCCGTGTTCCTCGCCGAATGCAGCCGCGACCGCCGCGAGGCGCGCGACTGCATCGCCACCGAGCTGGCCTGCTGCGGCTACAGCGTGCTCCCCGACCAGCGCCTGCCCGACGACGAGGACGAATACCTGGCCGCCGTCGACGCCCTCCTCGAGCGCTGCGTGCTGGCGGTCCACGTGATCGGCAGCAGCTACGGCCGCGTGCCCGACGGCGACCGCCAGCAATCGGTGGTCGTGCTGCAGAACGAAATCGCCGCCGCCCGCAGCTGTCGCACCGGCCTGCGCCGCGTGATCTGGCTGCCCGCCGGCCTCGCCTCGCCGCAGCCGGCGCAGCAGGCCTTCATCGATGCCCTGCACGACGACGCCAGCCTGCAGGTCGGCGCCGATCTGGTCAGCGGCGACCTCGAAACCGCCAAGGCCGCCATCCACGCCGCCCTCAAGCCGCCCGAACCCGAGCCCGCCGCGCCGGCCGCCGGCAGCGCCGCCCGCGTCCACCTGCTGTGCGACGCCGCCGACCGCAAGGCCGTCGTCCCGCTGATCAAGCAGCTGCGCGGCCACGGGCTGGACGTCAGCCTGCCGGTCTTCGTCGGCGACGCGGCCCAGGTCCGCGAGGCCAACCGCCAGCTGGCCCTCGACTGCGACGCCATCCTGCTCTACTACGGCGCCGGCGACGAAGCCTGGAAATTCCACCAGCAAAACGATCTGCGCAAACTCCAGGGCAGCCCGCGCGAACGTCCGCTGCGGGCCAGCCTGACGCTCCTCGCCGACCCGCCCAGCGACGACAAGGACATCCTGCAGGCCCTCGCCGCACCCGACGTCATCGACGCCCTCGCCGGCATCGGCGAAGCCACTCTCGCCCCCCTCTTCGCCGCCCTCGCCGGAGACCCGCCGCGATGACCGACCGGCCGACCAGCCCCTACCCCGGCATCCGCCCCTTCCGCGAAGACGAGGAATTCCTCTTCTTCGGCCGCGAGGCCCAGGTCGACGCGATGGTGGACACCCTCGCCCGCGGCCGCTTCCTGGCCGTCATCGGCAGTTCCGGCTGCGGCAAGTCGTCGCTGGTCAACTGCGGCCTGCGCCCGGCCCTCCACCGCGGCCTGCTGACCCGCGCCGGCAGCGCCTGGCGGATGGCCAGCTGCCGGCCCGGCGGCCACCCGCTGCGCGCGCTGGCCCACGCCCTGGCGGCCCCCGGCGCGCTGCAGCGCGACATCGGCAACGGCCCGTTCAGCCAGGCCGAACTGATCGAAGCCACGCTGGCGATGAGCCGCCTCGGCCTCGTCGAGGCATGGCGCGAAGCGCAGCTGCCGGCCGGCACCAACCTGTTGGTCATCGTCGACCAGTTCGAAGAGCTGTTCCGCTACCGCAATCTGGCCGACGGCGACGACGACCCCGCCACCGCCTTCGTCAACCTGCTCCTCGAAGCCCGCCAGCGCGATGTACCGATTTACATCGTGCTGACCATGCGCTCCGACTTCCTCGGCGACTGCGCGCGCTTTGCCGGCCTGCCGGAAGCCATCAACGGCGGCCAGTACCTCGTCCCGCGCATGAGCCGCGACGAACGCCGCGCCGCCATCGTCGGCCCGGCCCGGGTCTGCGGCGCCGACATCGCCCCGACCCTGCTGACCCGCCTCGTCAACGACGTCGGCGACGACCCCGACCAGCTCTCGCTGCTCCAGCACGCCCTCGCCCGCTGCTGGGCGCACTGGCAGGCCAGCGGCGAGCCCCCACCCATCGAGGCCCGCCACTACGACGCCGTCGGCACCCTCGCCCACGCCCTCAACCAGCACGCCGAGGAAATTTTCGCGGCGCTGCCCGCAGCGCAGCAGCCGGTCTGCGCCGCCGCCTTCCGCGCCCTCACCGACAGCAGCACCGACAGCCGCGGCATCCGCCGGCCGACCCGTTTCGCCGACCTCGCCGCCGTCGCCGGCACCGACGACGCCACGCTGGCCGCCACCCTCGCCCCGTTCCGCGCCCCCGGCGCCGCCTTCCTGATGCCGCCGGCCGGCGACCCGCTGCACGCCGACACCATCGTCGACCTCGCCCACGAAAGCCTGATGCGCATCTGGGACCGCCTGTGCGCCTGGGGCGAACGCGAGGCCGACGCGGCCCGCATGCTGCGCCGCCTGGGCGACGCCGCCGACCTGCACGCCGCCGGCCAGGCCAGCCTGTGGCGCGACCCGGAACTCCAGTTCGCCCTCGACTGGCGCGCCCGCAACCAGCCCGGCGAAGCCTGGGCCCGCCAGTACGGCCGCGCCCTCGCCCCGGCGCTGGCCTTCCTCGACACCAGCCGGCAGGCCCGCGACGAGGCCGCCGCCGCCGCCGCGGCCCATCTCGAGGCCGAACGCCAGGCCGCCGCCGAACGCCTGCGCAACCGCCGCGTGTGGCGCCTGACGGTCGGCGCCATCGTCGCCGCCACCGCGGTGGCCGGTGTCACCGGCGTCCTCTGGCAGCGCGCCGAGCACGCCTCCGAAGTCGCCGTGTCGCGCCAGCTCGCCGCCCAGTCGGCCACCGAACTGGCCGGCGGCCGGCTCAGCCGCGCACTCCAGCTGGCCGCCGCCGGCTTCGCCCACGAAGCCAGCTTCGAAGCCCGCGACAGCCTGCTCGCCGCCCTCGTGCACGCCCCCGCCGAATGGAACCGCGCCGGCCAGCAGGGCGTCATCGCGATCGCCGTCAGCCCCGATGGCAAGCTCGTCGCCAGCGGCGGCCACGACGGCAGCATCCGGCTGTGGCAGCCCGACGGCACGCCCGCCGCCACCCTCGCCGGCCACACCGACCGCGTCTTCGGCCTCGCCTTCTCGCCCGACGGCCGGCGCCTCGCCTCGGCCAGCGCCGACGGCAGCGCCCGGCTGTGGGATGTCGCCGGCGCCCGGCCGATCGGCGGCGCCCTGCCCGGCCACACCGCGGCGGTACTCGCCGTGGCCTTCTCGCCCGACGGCCGCTGGCTCGCCAGCGCCGGCTCCGACCAGGTCATCGTGCTGCGCGACGGCGCGACCGGCGAACCCGTCGGCGCGCCGCTGGCCGGCCACCAGGACACCGTCACCCAGCTCGCCTTCAGCCCCGACGGCAAGACCCTCGCCTCAGTCGGCTACGACGGCGCCCTGCTGCTGTGGGAGCCGGGCGCCGCGGCCACGCCGCGCCAGCGCGCCAGCCACCCGTCGGTGCTCAACGCGGTAGCCTTCTCGCCCGACGGCAGCCTGATCGCCACCGCCGGCGCCGACCGCCACGTCCAGCTGTGGACCGCCGCCCGCCTGGCCCCGGCCGGCGAAGCCCTGTCCGGCCACGACGCGCCGGTGCGCAGCCTCGCCTTCAGCCGCGGCGGCGGCCAGCTCGCCTCGGGCGGCGACGACCGCCGCCTGCTGCTGTGGGATCTGGCCCACCGCGACAGCGGCCCGCGGACCCTCGCCGGCCACGACGGCGCCATCGGCGGCGTGGCCTTCACGCCGGACGGCCACGGCCTCGTCAGCGGCGGCAGCGACGATCTGCTGATCCGCCACGTGCTGCCGCGCCGCGGCCCCTTCGCCCACGCCCTGCCCGGCGTCGGCGCCGCCGTGTGGGCGCTGGCCTGGAGCCCCGACGGCCGCCACCTGGCCAGCGCCGAGAAAAACGCCGCGATCATGCTGCGCGACGCGGTCAGCGGCGCAGCCCTCGGCCCGCCGCTCACCGGTCACGACGCGGTCGTCACCAGCCTCGCCTTCAGCCCCGACGGCACGCAGCTCGCCAGCGCCGGGCAGGACGGCCGCCTGCTGCTGTGGACCCCCGCCAACCCGGCCGCCGCCCCGCAGCGCCTGATCGACGCCGGCCCGCCCCAGCACCGCGTCACCATCCGCCCCGACGGCCGCCAGCTCGCCGCCGCCGGCCGCGACGGACACATCCGGCTGTGGTCGCTGCCCGACGGCCGCCCCCTCGCCGCGGCGGCCGACCACGGCGGCCCGGTCGCCGACCTGGCGTGGAGCGCCGACGGCACGCAGCTCGCCAGCGCCGGCCTCGACGGCCGCCTGCGCCTGTGGCGGGGCGACGCGCTCCGGTCCGCCGGCGAGCTCCCGCTGCCCGACGCCGGCGCCCTCTACCGCATCGCGTGGAGCGCCGACGGCACGCAGCTCGCCGTCGCCACCCAGCGCCGGGGCCTGCAACTGTGGCAAGCCGGCGTGTCCACGTCGCTCGGCAAGGACGACAGCGCCCTCGTCGAAGTGGCCCTGTCGCCCGACGGCCAGACCCTCGCCAGCGCCGACAAGGACGGCCGCCTGCGCCTGTGGGACATGGCCACCCGCCAGCCCCTGCACGAACCCCTGCTGCGCCACGCCGGGCCGGTGCTGGCCCTGGCCTGGGCGCCGGACGGCCGCCGGCTCGCCTCCGCCGGCTGGGACCGCGGCGTCGTGCTGTCGCGCACCGCCCCGCCGGAATGGGCGGAACTCGCCTGCCGGCTGGTCCGCCGCAACCCGCCCGCCGGCACCGACGGCGCCGCCGACGCCTGTCCGCCCGCGGCGGCCGCAAAGCAACCTTGACAACTGCAAGCCGCGATCTAGTCTGAGTAAGCGGGCCGCGTTCCGCGGCGGAAGGCGAGCCCTTCGTCATAAGCCGCGCAAATTCCAGAAGGCGGCAGCACCACCATCCAACAGACAGAGCGGGAGGCTTCCCATGGCACTGATCATTCCCGGCGTCGAGGTCAAGGTCGTCAAGGAAGTCCTCGCACCGCAGCTCGCCCCGTCCGGCGTGCTCGGCCTCGTCGGCATCGTCGAGAACGCCGCCGGCGGTCCCGGGCGCGCCGCCAGCTGGCGCAGCTTCATCGACGGCTTCGGCGGCGCCAGCGCCTTCAGCCTGCCCGAGGCGGCCCAGGCCCTCGGCAACGGCGTCTTCGAACTGGTCGTCTGCCCGGTCGCCTGCGACAGCTACGCCAGCTTCAAGCTGCCCCCGGCGAGCGGCGGCGGCACCGCCTTCACCCTCGTCGCCAAGGCTCCCGGTCCGTGGGGCAACGCCATCGCGGCCAGCATCGCCTCGCGCCAGGTGCCGACCGGCAAGAAGCTCGACAGCGGCGACGACGAACTGCGCACCGTCTTCGACCTGACCCTCCGCTACGCCGGCAGCGATTACAAGGAAGTGCACCGCAACCTGTCGGTCGATACCGCCGACCAGATCCGCAACGCCCGCGACGTGCTCGCCGCCCAGTCGCAGCTCGTCCGCATCGACGAGGCCCGCGACAAGCTCAAGCTCCCGAAAGACAGCCCCGATGCCGCAGGCGGTGCCCCCTACGCGCTGGCCGGCGCCGCCGATGCCGACGCCGAGGCCTACCGCAAGGCCCTCGCCCTGCTCGAGAACGAGGCCGACGTCGACATGGTGCTGGTGTCGGTGCAGGACAGCAGCGACACCGCCCGGGTCGGCCGCATCTACGCCGACGTGATCAGCCACTGCGACCGCCTGTCGGCCCTCAGTCAGGGCCGCATCGGCTTCGGCCAGGTGCCCGGCGCCAACGCCAAGGACATCGCCAGCGCCGCCGACAAGCTCACCGGCACGCTGGTGTCCGACCGCTTCGTGCTGGTCGCCCCGGCCGGCGTGGTCGGCGCGGTGGCCGGCATGACCGGCAGCCTCGACTACTTCCAGTCGCCCACCTTCAAGCGCCTGTCCGGCCTTGGCGAGCCGGCGCCGGCCCTCGGTGTCGAATCCCAGCAGGAACTCCTGCGCAAGAACGTGGTGCCGATCGTCGCCCAGCGCGGCCGCGGCGTGATCGTGCTGCGCGGCCTCACCACCGACGGCGACCAGATCAGCGTGCGGCGGGTGGCCGACCACGCGGTACGCGGCGTCAAGACCATCGGCGAGCTGTTCATCGGCCGCCTCAACAACGAGGAAGGCCGCGGCGCCCTGAAGCAGAAACTGGTCGAGTTCCTCGTCCAGATGCAGAAGGAAGGCGCCATCGTGCCCTCCACCGACGGCACCGACCCGGCCTTCAAGGTGAATGTGTACTCCAGCCAGCAGGATTTCGCCCAGGGCATCGTGCGGGTGGATCTGGCCGTCCGGCCGGTGCGCGCCATCGACTACATCTACGCGACGGTGCTGGTCCAGGTCTGAACCCGCCAGCCGCGCCTGAAAAAACCCGCCAACCCCGACCTCAACGGAGACCCCCGCCATGCCGACCGTCTTTTCCGCCAACCGCTCCAGCGTGCTGGTCGATGGGGAAGCCATCGAAGGGCTGCAGTCGCTGGCCTTCCGGGTCGTCACCGAGCGCGAGGACATCCGCGCCGTCGGCAGCGACGAACGGGTTGCCGTCAGCTTCGGGCTGCGCACCGTGCAGGGCGAACTCACCGTGCGCTCGGCCAACTTCAAGCTCGACGGCCATCTGGACAAGCAGGCCAAGTTCCAGCTCGTCGCCAATCTCAAGAAGGACGACGCCGCCGACTCGCCCAAGCGCACGCTGTCCTTCGACGACTGCTACATCGAGGACAAGGCCTTCAGCCTCGGCGCCGGCGGCACCGTGGTCACCGCCTACACCTTCAGCGCCACCCGCGTCCGCGAGGAGTAAGCCGTGGCGCGGCTGGAGTTGAATCTCTCCGGCCAGCCCTGCGTGCTCGATTTCGACGGTTTCCACCGTCCCCTCGGCATCACT
>SSSX01000250.1 GCA_015657735.1 Zoogloeaceae bacterium | reverse complement strand
GGCGGGCGGATCGGCTTCACCGAGAACCAGCTCACCGTGAAGAACGGCGTCGCCCGGGTGTTCGGCGAGGCGGTGAGCGTGGCCGGCGGAACCCGGCCGGACGGCAGCGTGCTGCTCAACGCCCAGGGCAGTCTGGGCATCGTGGCGCTGCGCCAGGCGCTCGATCTGCCGCTGCTCGATCATCTGTCGGGCAGCGCGGCGTGGAAGGGGGCGGTCACGGTGCCGAAGCGCGGCGGCGTCGAGTTCGTGCTCGACAGCAATTTGCAGGGCGTGAGTTCGAGCCTGCCCGATCCGCTCGGCAAGTCGGCGGCGGCCAGTCTGCCGTTCCGCTTCGAGATCGCCGTGCCGGGCGGCGGGGTGGCCGGCGACGTGATCCGGCTGGCCGCCGGATCGGCCTTCCAGGCCCAGTTCCATCGGCGCCACGACGGCGGCAAGGTCGTCATCACGCGCGGCGGCCTGGCCCTCAACGAACCGGTCCGCGTCGCCGACAAGGGTGTGCTGGTGGCGGCCAACGCCGACCGGCTCGACGCCGACGCGTGGCGCAAGGCCCTCGCCGGCAACCCGGAAAGCCGTGGCCGGCCGGCTGCCGGCGCGCCGGACGGCGACGAGGGCTTCCCGCTGTCGGGCCTCGCGCTGCGGGCCGGCGAACTCAGGATGGTCGGCCAGCGTCTTACCGATGTGAACCTGCGTGCGGTGATGGAAGAAGGCGGCTGGCAGGCCCGGCTGGCGAGCCGCGAGGCAAGTGGCGACATCGTCTGGCGCGACCAGGGACGCGGGCGGCTGCAGGCCCGCTTCCGTCAGCTGGCGCTGGGCAGCGCCGCCAAGGATGGCGCTGCCGACAGCGCGCGGCCGGACGACGAACGCCTGTCCGAGCTGCCGGGGCTGGACGTCAGCGCCGACAGTTTCCTGCTGCGCGGCAAGCACCTCGGGCGGCTCGAACTGAAGGCCGCCAACCGCGGCGCCGACTGGCGGCTGGAGCATTTCAGCATCGTCAATGCGGATGGCGACCTGACCGGCAACGGGGTCTGGCGGCCCGGCGCGAAGGAAGAAACGCGCCTCAAGTTCAAGCTCGACGTGGGTAATGTCGAAAAGATGCTGACCCGCCTCGGCTACCCGGAGGCGGTGCGGCGCGGCAAGGGCGCGCTCGAAGGCGAGCTGGCCTGGCGCGGGGCGCCGACCGCGCTGGATCTGCCCAGCCTCGGAGGAAAGATGCACGTGGAAGTGGAAAACGGCCAGTTCGCCCAGCTCGACCCCGGTGTCGGGCGCCTGCTCGGGGTGCTCAGCCTGCAGGCCCTGCCGCGGCGCATCACCCTCGACTTCCGCGACGTGTTTTCCGAAGGATTCGCCTTCGACCGCATTTCCGGTAGCATCCAGATGAATAATGGCGTGATGCGCAGCGACGATCTCGAACTTTTCGGTCCGGCGGCGCGGGTCTTCATGAGCGGCGAGGCCGATGCCGCGCGCGAAACCCAGAGCCTGCGGGTGCGCGTCCAGCCGACGCTGTCCGAATCCGTCGCGGTCGGCTCGGCGATCGCCGCCACCGGCGCGATCCACCCGGCGGTCGGTCTGGCCGCCTATCTGGTGCAGAAGGCCCTGCGCGATCCGGTCGAAAAACTGTTCAGCTTCGAATACGCCGTCACCGGCAGCTGGTCCGATCCCAAGGTTGAAAAGCTGTCGGCCCGGCCTGTCGCCGCGCCGGCGCCCTGAAATTGCCCCATTCTGTCGACGCCACGAGGACTCCCCCCATGACAAGCAGCCAGGTCTGCCGCATCGCCGCCGTCCAGATGGTTTCCGGACCGGACGTCGCCGCCAATCTCGCCGAGGCCGATCAGCTGATCGGGCAGGCCGCCGCGGCCGGCGCCCGGCTCGTCGTCCTGCCCGAATACTTCCCGCTGATCACCCCCGACGAAACCGCCAAGGTGCGCATCCGCGAGCGCGACAGCGAAGGCCCGATCCAGGCCTTCCTGAAGGATGCCGCGCGACGCCACCGGGTGTGGCTGGTCGGCGGTTCCTGCCCGCTGGTGGCCGACGCGCCGGACAAGGTGCGCAATACCTCGATGGTCTTCGACGACAGCGGCCGGCGCGTCGCCCGCTACGACAAAGTGCATCTGTTCGGCTTCCAGAAGGGCGGCGAGCGCTACGACGAAGCGGCGACCATCGAGGCCGGCGACGACGTGGTCACCTTCGAGGGGCCGTGCGGCAGCGTCGGGCTGTCGATCTGTTACGACCTGCGCTTTCCGGAGCTCTTCCGTGCGATGGGCGAGGTGGACCTGATCGTGCTGCCCGCCGCCTTCACCTACACCACCGGCCGTGCCCACTGGGAAGTGCTGCTGCGCGCGCGGGCCATCGAGAACCAGTGCTACGTGCTGGCCAGCGCCCAGGGTGGCGTGCATCCCGGCGGCCGCCGCACCTGGGGCGACAGCCTGATCGTCGACCCGTGGGGCGAGGTCGTGGCCCGCCTGCCGGAAGGCCCCGGCGTGGTCGTCGCCGACCTCGATCCGGCGCGCATCGCCGAGGTCCGCGCCAGCCTGCCGGCCCTCAAGCACCGCAAGATCAGCTGAAAACCGAATCCTCCATCGAAAGAGCCATGAGCAAGAATCCTCCGCCCAATCCGCTGAAAACCGCCAG
Organism: Zoogloeaceae bacterium; assembly: GCA_015657735.1. Classification (GTDB taxonomy): domain Bacteria; phylum Pseudomonadota; class Gammaproteobacteria; order Burkholderiales; family Rhodocyclaceae; genus Zoogloea. The sequence goes on along the minus strand of SSSX01000250.1, from coordinate 3,728 downwards.
CAAGCTGCTGCTGAAGCCCTACGACCTGGATTTCGAGGATCTCGACAAGGTCTTCGGCAAGCTGTTCCGCCACAAGCTCGACTACGCCGACCTGTACTTCCAGTACCACCGCTCGGAGGCCTGGAGCCTCGAGGAAGGTATCGTCAAGTCGGGCAGCTTCAACATCGAGCAGGGCGTCGGCGTGCGCGCCATCACCGGCGAGAAAACCGCCTTTGCCTACTCCGACGACATCAGCCTGAAGGCGCTCAAGGATGCCGCCGATGCGACCCGCGCGATCGCCGACAGCGGCCGCCGCAAGCACGCCAGGATCGAGGCCGTCAAAAAGCCGCCGCAGGCTCTGTACCGCGCCGACAACCCGCACGGCTCGCTCGACGACGTGGCCAAGGTCAAGCTCCTCGAGCGCCTCGAGGCGATGGCCCGCGCCGAAGATCCGCGCGTCAAGGAAGTCATGGCCAGCCTGGTCGGCACCTGGGAAGTCGTGCTGGTGGCGCGCAGCGACGGCCATCTGGCGGCCGACGTGCGTCCGCTGGTGCGCGTCTCGGTGACGGTGATCATGGAAGAGAACGGTCGCCGCGAGCAGGGCTCGGGCGGCGGCGGCGGGCGCTACGACTACGGCTACTTCAGCGACGAGGTGCTGAGCGGCTTCGCCAAGGCGGCGGTGCACCAGGCGCGCGTCAATCTCGGCGCCGGTCCGGCGCCGGCCGGGCTGATGACTGTCGTGCTCGGCAACGGCTGGCCCGGCATCCTGCTCCACGAAGCCATCGGCCACGGCCTCGAAGGCGATTTCAACCGCAAGGAAAGCTCGGCCTTCTCGGGCCGCATCGGCCAGCAGGTGGCGGCCAGGGGCGTCACCGTGATCGACGACGGCACCCTGCCGGACCGCCGCGGCTCGCTGACCATCGACGACGAAGGCAACCCGACCCAGCGCACCGTGCTGATTGAGGACGGCATCCTCACCGGCTACATGCAGGACATGCTCAACGCCCGCCTGATGGGCGTTGCGCCCACCGGCAACGGGCGCCGCGAATCCTTCGCCCACCTGCCGCTGCCGCGCATGACCAACACCATCATGCTGGCCGGCCAGCATGAACCCGCCGAGATCATCGCTTCGGTGAAGAACGGCCTGTACGCCGCCAATTTCGGCGGCGGCCAGGTGGATATCACGTCCGGCAAGTTCGTCTTCTCCACCTCCGAGTGCTACCTCATCGAGGATGGCAAGGTGACCCGCCCGGTGAAGGGCGCGACGCTGATCGGCAACGGCCCGGACTGCCTGACCCGGGTGTCGATGATCGGCAACGATCTGGCCCTCGACCCCGGCGTCGGCACCTGCGGCAAGGAAGGCCAGAGCGTGCCGGTGGGCGTCGGACAACCCACCCTGCGCATCGACGGCCTGACCGTCGGCGGAACCGGAGGCTGACCATGAAGCGTCGCGACTTTCTTGCCCTTGGCTGCCTGCTGCCCGCCGCGGCCGTGCTGGCGGCGCCGGTGGCCGCGGTGCCGGCCGGCGCGGGCCTGTCGCTGCCGGCGGCGATCAACCGCGCCGGCCGCCTGCGCATGCTGTCCCAGCGCAGCGCCAAGGCGTGGCTGATGCTCGTGCAGGGCGTGCTGCCCGAAAAGGCCAAATCGATCCTCGAACAGTCGGTGCGCCTGTTCGAACAGCACCTGTCCGACCTGAAAACCTTGCAGCCCAACGACGAAGTGCGCGCCGCGCTGCAGACGCTCGACCACGAATGGACCCGCGCCCGGCCGCTGCTGACCGACATCCGCGGCGACGCGAAGGTGGTGTGGGCCGGCAGCGAGACGCTGCTGGCGCTGGCGCAGAAGCTCGTGGTGGCGTACGAAAAGGTGGCCGGCACCCCGGCCGGGCATCTGGTCAACCTGTCGGGCCGTCAGCGCATGCTGTCCCAGCGCATGGCCAAGGCCTATTTCTTCCGCCAGGCCGGCGTCAATGCGGTGCAGGCCGGCGAGATGCTGGACGCGGCGCAGCAGGAGTTCGCCAAGGCCCACGAGGAACTCAAGGCAGCGCCGCAGAACTCCGCGCAGATCCGGGCCGAACTGGCGCTGGTCGAGCAGCAGTGGTTCTTCTTCCAGAACGCCCTCAGCCTGCGCGACGCGGCCGATCGCAAGAAGGCCATGTCGGACGTCGCCACCACCAGCGAACGCATCCTCGAGCAGATGGATGCGGTGGTGGCGCTGTACGAGAAGGCGGCGGGGTAGCGGCGATGGATCGTCGATTGTTGCGGTTTTTGCTGCAAATGTCGGCGCCATTGTTGCTGCTTTCGTGCGCACCGCCGTCGTCGTCGCCGCAGTCCCTGCGTCGCCTCGAACCCGCCGAACTGGCTGCCATCGAGGCTTCGCGCGCGGCGCCGCTGTCCCTCGACGACATCGTGCGCCGGTCGCGGGCCGGCACCGACGCCGCCACGCTGATCGGCGAGATCCGCCGCAGCGGCACCCGTCACGCGCTGACCCCGGCCGACGCCCAGCGTCTGCGCGGGCAGGGCGTGGCCCAGGAGGTGCTCGACGAACTTGCCGACGCGCAGGCGCGCTGGGCCCGCGACGAGGCCACCGCCGCGAAGGTGCGCCGCGATACCGCCCAGGCCGCCGCCGAGGATCGGGCCCGCGCCGAGGCCGAGCGCCGGCAGCGGGCGCGGTCCACCTACTACCCGCCGTATTACGATCCGCTGTGGCCCTACGGCTACCCCGGCCGCGCCGGCTATGGCGGTTTCGGCTGGGGCTTCGGCATCCGGCACTGAGCGGGCGGCGGGTCAGAACAGCGCCAGCTGGCGGTCGCCCTGCGGCGGCAGCGGCGGGCGGAAGGCCGTCGTGACGAGCTCGCGGCGCATCCGGTTGAGCCCGAGCCGGCCGCTCGCGCGACGCAGGCGCTGGGCGTAGAGCTCGGCCAGCACGCCGGCGCCGCGCATGCGCTGGCCGAAGCGTGCGTCGTACAGCGCGCCGCCGTGCAACTGGCGCAGCAGGCTGAAGACGTGGCCGGCGCGATCGGGAAAATGGCTGGCGAGCCAGTCGCCGAACAGTTCCTTCAGCTCGTGGGGCAGACGCAGCAGCACGTAGCCGGCTGATTCGGCGCCGGCGGCGCGGGCCGCGTCGAGCACGTTTTCCATCTCGTGGTCGTTGATCGTCGGGATCAGCGGCGCGAACAGCACGCCCACCGGCACCCCGGCCGCGTGCAGCCGTGCCATCGCGGCGAGGCGCCGGGCCGGCGACGCGGCGCGGGGTTCGAGCTTGCGGGCCAGCGCCGGGTCGAGCGTGGTGATCGACAGCATCACCTGCACGAGGCCGTCGCGGGCCAGGTCGGCGAGCAGATCCACGTCCCGCTCGATCAGCGCCGACTTGGTGACGATGGAAACCGGGTGGCGGGTTTCGGCGAGGATTTCGAGCAGCTGGCGGGTCAGGCCGAGGCGCCGTTCGACGGGTTGCCAGCCGTCGGTGTCGATGCCCAGCGCGATGGGCTGGCAGCGGTAGCCGGGGGCGGCGAGCTCGCGCCGCAGCACGGCGGGGGCGTCGGGTTTCCAGGCGATCCGCGTTTCGAAATCGAGCCCCGGCGACAGCCCCAGCCGGGCGTGGCCGGGCCGCGCAAAGCAGTAGGCGCAACCGTGTTCGCAGCCCTTGTAGGGGTTGATCGACTGAGCGAAGGGCACGTCGGGCGAGGCGTTGCGGACGATGACGGACCGGGCCCGGTCGACGATCAGCGTCGTCGGCGGGCCGCGGGG
>SSSX01000249.1 GCA_015657735.1 Zoogloeaceae bacterium | reverse complement strand
GGATTTCCTGCTCGCCCGGGCCCGGGCCAACGGCCAGCTGGTGTGGTGCGAGGGCGAGAAAGTCGTGGTCAGGAAGCCGGCGCTGGCCGGCGCTCCGGTGTGCACGCTGCAGCACGGCGCCACGCTGCTCGAATTCGAGGGCGAGATCGACGCCCGCCTGCAGCACCCGGCCGTCAAGGGCGCCAGTTGGGACCCGGCCAGCCAGGAACTGGTCGAGGTCGAAGCCGCCGCGCCGTCGCTGGCGGCGCCGGGCAACCTGAGCAGCGCCGAGCTGGCCGGCGTTGCCGACCGCCCCTTCGACGTGCGCCACCCGGCGCTGCCGGAAGCCGAGGCCCAGGCCTGGGTGGACGGCATCGCGCTCGGTCGGCGGCTCGACCAGGTCAGCGGCCGCGGCAAGTGCCAGGGCATCGCCACCGTCAAGCCCGGCGTTGTCGTCGCGCTGGCCGGGCTGGGCCGGCGCTTCGACGGCCAGGCGCTGGTCACTGGCGTGCGCCATGAATTCAGCCTGGTCCAGGGCTGGAAGACGCATGTCCAGGTCGGCGGCGTCGCCCAGCTGCCGGCTGGCAAGAGCGGGGCCAACCGCCTGCTGCCCGGCGTCGCCGGCCTGCAGATCGGCGTCGTCACCAGCAACGAAGACCCGGCCGGCGAGCACCGCGTGCGGGTCAGGCTGCCGCTCCTCGGCCTGTCCGGCGACGGTCTGTGGGCGCGGGTGGCCAGCCTCGATGCCGGCGACGACCGCGGCTTTTTCTTCCGGCCGGAGATCGGCGACGAGGTCACGGTCGGCTTCCTCGACGACGACCCGCGCCATCCGGTCATCCTCGGCATGCTGCACAGCAGCGCCAAGGCTGCGCCGCTGCCAGGCTCCGACGACAACCACGAGAAGCTGCTGAAGACCCGTTCCGGCATGCGCCTGCATTTCAACGACGAAAAGATCGTCATGACCCTGGACACGCCTGCCGGCAATTCGATCGCCCTCGACGAGGACGGCAAGTCGCTGACCCTGGCCGACCAGAACGGCAACAAGATCGTCCTCGACGCCGACGGCATCCGCCTCGAAAGCGCCAAGGCCATCGCCTGGAAGGCCGGCACCGAGACCAGGATGGAAGCGTCGGCCGCCTTCGAGATCAAGGCCGGCAGCGACCTCAAGCTGGAAGGCGGGGCCAGCGCCGAACTGAAGGGCGGTGGGACGGCCAAGCTGTCCGGCGCCCTGGTCCAGATCAACTAGGAGACGAAGATGCCCGCAGCAGCCTGTGTCGGCGACCTCAGCACCCACGGCGGGACGATCACCGGGCCGGGTTCGCCCACCGTGCTGATCGGCGGCAAGCCGGCGGCGGTGGTCGG
>SSSX01000248.1 GCA_015657735.1 Zoogloeaceae bacterium | reverse complement strand
TGCCGGCAGGCCTCCGGCACATACACCAGGCCCTCGTCCGCCAGCCCCGCATCGGCGGCCAGACCGGCGACGAACGGCCGCTGGTCGAAACGCTGCAGCTGCCCGGCCGCCGCGCGGCCCCGCGCCTGCAGCGGCCCCAGCAGAAAGGCGAGGAGCTCGCCCGGCGCGTCGAAATCGCCGCAACGATTGATGTAGGGCGGCGCCGAGGTATCGCAGGCGTTCGGCTTGCCGTCCGCCACCGAGATCATCGCGTGGCCGGCGTTCGGCAAGGTGACGAGGCGGATCGCCGGCGGCGGCAGCCACTGTTTGTAGAAAGCCACCAGCGCATCCACCACCGGCCGTTCGACCGTATGGTCGGCGCTGCCGGTGAGCACCCACACCCTGTCGTCGGCCAGCGCCGCCGGCGGGTCGATCAGCCCCAGGCGGGCACGCGATTCCATCCGCGGCCGGATGTCGGCCGGCGCGGGCGGCGGCGTGAAGGCCGTCGGCGCCATGCAGTTGGTGAGCGCGCGGAGCGCGTTGCCGTCGGCACAATCGTACGGGCCGGCGGCCAGGATGCCGGCGCCGTGCACCCGTTTCGAATGGGCCACCTGAAACTGCACCGCCATGTAGCCGCCCGACGAAATCCCCGACACCGTCAGCGCCGCCCCGTCGGCCGCGAGCGCCGGCAGCAGCGGTGCCGCCAGCCCGGAGCCGGCCAGCGCGGCGCCGAGCACGGCCACTGCGGTACGCAGCCGGCCCATCGTCACGCCCCCAGCAGACGCCACAGCACACCTCCGCCGGCCGCCAGCCCGAGGCCGCCGAAGGCCAGCGCGCCAACCGCGAAGCCCTTGCCGCGCAGCGCCGGATCCTTCGCGTAGCCCAGCGCGTAGCCGATGCGCCCGGCCAGCCCGACGCCGCCGAGCGCCGCCGCCAGCCCGTCGCCCACGTAGGCGGCGCAGATCCACAGGCACGGCAGCGTCATCAGGGCCCACTCGAGGGTGTTCATCTGGACCCGGTACAGGCGCTCGAAAACCGGGTGGCCGGTCACCGTCGGCGCCTTCACGCCGTAGCGATGGCGGCCCTTGCCGACCGCGAAACTGGTGCCGAACATCAGCAGGACGATCAGCAGCGTGACGCCGGCCGTCAGGGGGGAAGAAGACAACATGGACGCGGATTCCTGAATGGCGATGGAGATGTAGTTTACCCTTCGTCGCACCGCCCACCGCAGCGCCGCCATGTTCCGCACCCTGATCCGCCTTCTCGCTCCCTACCGCCGCCGCGTGCTGGTGGCCGTCGTCGCGCTGGTTCTCGCCGCCGGCGCCATGCTGGCCGTCGGCCAGGGCTTGCGGGCGGTCATCGACAAAGGCTTCTCGGCCGGCGACCCGGCCTGGCTCGACCGCACGCTGGCCTCGATGGGCGGGCTGATCCTGCTCCTCGCCGCCGCCACCTACCTGCGCTTCTACAACGTCTCGTGGCTCGGCGAACGGGTCACCGCCGACATCCGCCGCCGCGTCTTCGACCACCTGCTGACGCTGCCGCCGGCCTGGTTCGAGGCCGGCCGCACCGGCGAAGTGATCTCCCGCCTCACCGCCGACACCACCCAGATCGAGCACGTCATCGGCTCCAGCCTGTCGATCGCCCTGCGCAACGCGCTGCTCCTCGCCGGCGGCCTGGCGATGCTGTTCACCACCAGCCTCAAGCTCAGCCTGCTGACCGTCAGCGGCGTGCCGCTGGTCGTCGCGCCGATCGTCCTCTACGGCCGCCGCGTGCGCCGCCTGGCCCGCGAAAGCCAGGACCGGGTCGCCGAACTGGGCAACCGCATCGACGAGACGATCCACGAAATCCGCATCGTCCAGGCCTACGGCCACGAGGACGCCGACCGCCACGACTTCGGCCGCCTCGTCGAATCCAGCTTCGCCACCGCCCGCGCCCGCGTCGCCAACCGGGCGCGGCTGGTGGCGGCGGTGATGGTGCTGGTCTTCGGCGCCATCGCCTTCATCCTGTGGGTCGGCGGCCACGACGTGCTGGCCGGCCAGCTCAGCGCCGGCGAACTGTCGGCCTTCGTGTTCTACGCGGCGCTGGTGGCCGGCAGCGTCGGCGCGCTGTCGGAAGTGTGGGGCGACCTGCAGCGCGCCGCCGGCGCCACCGGGCGCCTGATGGAAATCCTCGGCACGACGCCGGCCATCGTCGCCCCGCCGCGGCCGCAGCCCTTCCCCGAACCGTCCCGCGGCGCCGTCGCCCTCGAGCGGGTGCGCTTCCACTACCCGACCCGGCCCGACGCCCCGGCCCTCGACGACTTCAGCCTCGCCGTCGAACCCGGCGAAACCGTCGCCCTGGTCGGCCCCTCCGGCTCCGGCAAGAGCACCGTGTTCCAGCTGCTGCTGCGTTTCTACGACCCGCAGCGCGGCGGCGTGCGCATCGACGGCGTCGACCTGACCGCCGCCGACCCGCTCGCGCTGCGCCGGCGCATCGCGCTGGTGCCGCAGGACGCAGTGATCTTCGCCGCCAGCGTCGCCGACAACGTGCGCTACGCACGCCCCGAGGCCAGCCAGGCCGAAGTGCGCGCGGCCTGCGCCGCGGCCTTCGCCGACGAGTTCATCGCCCAGCTGCCCGACGGCTACGCCACCGATCTGGGCGAACGCGGCGTGCGCCTGTCCGGCGGCCAGCGCCAGCGCATCGCGATCGCCCGCGCAATCCTCGCCGACCGCCCGATCCTGCTCCTCGACGAAGCCACCTCGGCCCTCGACGCGGAGAGCGAACGCATGGTCCAGCGCGCCCTCGACGGCCTGATGCGGCAGCGCACCACGCTGGTCATCGCGCACCGCCTCGCCACCGTGCAGAAGGCCGACCGCATCGTCGTCCTCGATGGCGGACGCATCGTCCAGCAGGGCCGCCACGCCGAACTGATCGCCGCCGACGGGCTTTACGCACGGCTCGCCCATCTGCAGTTCGTGGCCTGATGCATCGACACGATGCATCCATTTTCTGCAACAAACGCGATTTGATTGTTGCAACTCTGGCAACAATCCCGCCCCCGCACACATCCGCCAACTCGGGTAAAGTTGCGCCTTCGCATTTTTCCCTTCCTGGAAAGCAACGATGGCCCAATACGTCATGTCCATGCTCCGCGTGAGCAAGGTCGTCCCGCCCAAGCGGCAGATCATCAAGGACATCTCGCTGTCCTTCTTCCCCGGCGCCAAGATCGGCCTGCTCGGCCTCAACGGCGCCGGCAAGTCCACCGTGCTCCGGATCATGGCCGGCGTCGACAAGGAATACGACGGCGAGGTGCAGTGGCAGCCCAACATGTCGATCGGCTACCTGCCCCAGGAACCCCGGCTCGATCCCGACAAGAGCGTCCGCGAGGAAGTCGAATCCGGCCTCGGCGAAGTGATGGAAGCCAAACAGAAGCTCGAGGAGGTGTACGCCGCCTACGCCGAGCCCGACGCCGATTTCGACAAGCTGGCCGAACTGCAGGCCCGCTACGAAAACATCATCGCCACCAGCGGCGCCGACATCGAAACCCAGCTCGAGATCGCCGCCGACGCGCTGCGCCTGCCGCCGTGGGACGCCAAGATCGGCCCGCTGTCGGGCGGCGAGAAGCGCCGCGTCGCGCTGTGCAAGCTGCTGCTGTCGCGCCCCGACATGCTGCTGCTCGACGAACCGACCAACCACCTCGACGCCGAATCCGTCGAGTGGCTCGAGCAATTCCTGTGCCGCTTCCCGGGCACCGTGGTGGCCGTCACCCACGATCGCTACTTCCTCGACAACGCCGCCGAGTGGATTCTCGAACTCGACCGCGGCCAGGGCATCCCCTGGAAGGGCAACTACTCGAGCTGGCTGGAGCAGAAGGAAGCCCGCCTCGAGCAGGAAGCCAGGCAGGAAGGCGCCCGCATGAAGGCCATGAAGCAGGAACTCGAATGGGTGCGTTCCAACCCCAAGGCGCGCCAGGCCAAGAGCAAGGCGCGTCTGGCCCGCTACGAGGAAATGTCCAGCGTCGAATACCAGAAGCGCAACGAAACCCAGGAAATTTTCATCCCGGTCGGCGAACGCCTCGGCGACAAGGTCATCGAGTTCCACGACGTGTCGAAGGGCTTCGGCGACAAGCTGCTGATGGACAAGCTGAACTTCAGCATCCCGGCCGGCGCCATCGTCGGCATCATCGGCCCCAACGGCGCCGGTAAATCGACGCTGTTCAAGATGATCACCGGTCAGGACAAGCCCGACTCCGGCGACGTGGTGGTCGGGCCGACGGTGAAGATCGCCTACGTCGATCAGTCCCGCGACTGCCTCGACGGCAGCAAGACGGTGTTCGACGAACTGGCCGGCGGCGCCGACATCCTGACCATCGGCCGCTCCGAGATTCCCAGCCGCGCCTACATCGGCCGCTTCAACTTCAAGGGTGGCGATCAGCAGAAGCTGGTCGGCAACCTGTCCGGCGGCGAGCGCGGCCGCCTGCATCTGGCCAAGACGCTGATGAGCGGCGGCAACGTGCTGCTCCTCGACGAACCGTCGAACGACCTGGACGTGGAAACCCTCCGCGCGCTCGAGGACGCCCTCCTCGAATTCGCCGGCTGCGCGCTGATCATCTCCCACGACCGCTGGTTCCTCGACCGCATCTGCACCCACATCCTGGCTGCCGAAGGCGACTCGCAGTGGAGCTTCTTCGCCGGCAACTACCAGGAGTACGAGGAAGACAAGAAGAAGCGCCTCGGCGAGGAAGGCGCCAAGCCGAAGCGCATCCGCTACAAGCCGATCGCCCGCTGATCGCGGCACGCAACGCAAAACCCCTGCCCGGCACAGGCTGCCGGACCGGGGTTTTGTTTTGTTCGGCCGGACCCGGCGGGCTGCCGGGCGGCGCCTCGGCGGTCAGTCCGGCAGCGCGATTTTATTGTCGGTGCTGTACTGGTAGTCGTGGAAGACGTGCTCGGCGCTGAGAATCCGGTAGTTGCCGTCTTCGTCCTTGCGCGAGGTGTCCTTCAGCCGGTAGGTGTAGTGCCCGCAGGTCCAGCAGTCGAAATTGCGCATGTGGGTGCACAGGCAGGTCTTGTCCATCACCGACACCTTCTTGGCGCCCGGATGCGCGGCAACCTCGCGGTTGTAGGCGGTGATGTAGGCACAGCTGCCGTGGGCGTCGAGCAGATAACCGTAGGCCTCGCAGTTCGGACGGATGCCCGAGCCGATCGCCGGACTGCTGGTCAGCATGCGCATCGGGTAGCCGGTCGGCGAAACCTGATTCACGACGATGTCCGCTTCGCTGGCCTTGAAATAGTGCTGCTGCACCTTCGCGGGCAGCCCGCATTCCTCGGTGACGGTGAAGCGCGTCGCCACCTGCACCGCCGCCGCGCCGTTTTCGAGGAAGGACACGGCATCGCTGCCGGTGAAGATGCCGCCGGCCGGAATCAGCGGAATGTCGAGTTTCTCGGCCACCAGCCAGGCCCGGATCTCGGCAACGATGGTCGCCAGATCGTACTGCGCCCAGTCCATGCCGAAACCCAGGTGCCCGCCCGCCAGCGGACCTTCGACGACCACGTAGTCGGGCAGCCGGTTGGTGCGCGCGCTCTTGCGCAGGAACAGCTGCAGCGCCCGCAGCGACGACACGATGATGCCGAGCTTGGCATCGCGGAAGCGCGGGTGATCTTCGATCAGCGCGAAGGAGCCGAGGTGCAGGCCTGCCGCCAGCGTGATGCCATCCACGCCGGCGTCGAGGGCGCTCGCCAGACGCACGCGAAGGGTTTCCTTCGGCGCGTTCATGGTCAGCTTCTCCATGCAGTTCACGAAGATCATGCCGGAGCCGCGCTTGGCTTCCATCGTCTTGCCGACGTGCAGGCAGGTCGCCTCGGCGAGCTGGCCAAGGTCAAACTGGACCACCGACTTGTCGGGGTTTTCGACGTTGTACTTGTACTGCTTGAGTTTGTCCTTCACGAACTTCGTGTTGAAGCGCCGGTCCGCCACCGTCTTGACCATCGCATCCGAGATGTGACCGACCCCGCCCAGCCGCGCAGCCTCCAGCGCCAGATCCGCAGTGGAGATATCCACCCCCATGCCACCGATCACAATGGGCACCAGCTCTTGCTTGCCGAAGCGCAGGCGGAAATCATCAACTCGTTTCATGAAACTCCTTCCAGACAGAAGTAAAGGGCCACCCAGCGGAAGACGGACCGAGGAGTGTGGCCGAATAGCGCATTATCCCACCGAGCGGCGGCGCGTGACGCGCTTTGAACTACGGAATGTTCAAGAAATTCGGCCCGCCGCCGGTCGAAGGACGACACCCGACAGGCGGCCGCGCCCAAAGGCGGAAAATTTGTTACCTTCGCATCTGAGGAAAATGTCACGTAGTCCGCTAGAATCACGCCTCCTGACCCACCCGAGCCCCGATGTCGGAATCGTCGCGCCCCGCCAAAGAATGTGCTGTTCTGTTTGCCGATCTGGTCGGCAGCACGCAGCTCTATCAGCGCGTCGGTGACTCCTCCGCCTTCGC
>SSSX01000247.1 GCA_015657735.1 Zoogloeaceae bacterium | reverse complement strand
TTCGCGGGCATGCTTGAACAGCCCGTAGCAGGAGGTCCGCAGGCCGAAATCGACTTCGCTGGCCAGGACCAGCTGCGGCCGCAGCCAGCCTTCGCCCTCGTCGACCAGGGTCCAGGTGCACAACTCGTCGTTGCGCCGCAGCTGCCGGTTGTGCACCGGCTGCAGCGCCTTGACCAGGGCCGATTCCTTGAGCAGGGCGCCGATCTCGCCGGCCGTCTCGATCCAGTCGATGCGCCTGACCTGCAGGGCCAGCGCCATCTCATTGGCCGAGGCGTGGTCGCCGGCGAAGTGGGAGAGCACGCGCTGGCGGATGTCCTTGGCCTTGCCGATGTAGAGCGGCAGCGCATTTTCGCCGTAGAACAGGTACACGCCGGGGCCGTCGGGCAGGTCGTCGACCAGGCCGGGATCGAGCTGCGGCGGCAGGCTGGGGTTGGCGTTCTGCGCTTTCAGCGCCGCCTTGATTTCCGCATCGCTGCGGTCGACGCGGATTTTTTGCCAAAATTGAAAGATCAGCTGGGCGTCGGCCAGCGCCCGGTGGCGGGCTTCGGCCTGCAGGCCGTGGCGCTCGATCAGGCTGTCCAGGTTGTGGCGGCGATGCTCGGGGAAGAGGGCGCGCGACAGCTTGACGGTGCACAGAACCGGGGCGCGGAAGGTGGTGCCCAGGCGCTTGAACTCGTTTTTCAGGAAACCGTAGTCGAAGCGCGCGTTGTGGGCGATGAACAGCCGGCCTTCGAGGCGTTTCATGGCCTCGCCGGCGACTTCGGCAAACGACGGGGCGTCGGCCACCATGGCGTTGCTGATGCCGGTCAGCTGCTCGATGAAGGGCGGGATGCGGGTGCCGGGATTGACCAGCTGCTGCCATTCGCGCACCGAGCCGTCGGCATCGACCTCGACGATGCCGATTTCGGTGATGCGGTCGGCGGTGGCGGTGGCACCGGTGGTTTCCAGGTCGACGAAGGCGAGGGGGCGCATGGGGCGATTTTCTCACGAGCCGGCATGCCGCGACAGATCGGCCGGCTGACGCAGGCGCGATCGGAGGGCAGGACCCGGGTTATCCTTGCCGCCCCCAATCAAAAAAAGAGAATTCCCCATGACCTGGCGCCCCCGGATAATCCTTCACCGCTGGCTGTTCCTGCTGCTCGCCGTCGCACTGCCGGCCGGCGCGGCCGAGCCGGCCATTCCCGAGGAAATCGGCGCCACCCTGCAGGTGGCCCGCGGCGAACGCGAGGGGTTCTGGGAAAAGACCCTGGTCGTCCGCTTTGCCGGCCAGCGCCGGGTGCTGTCGACCAGCGACGGCCTGCTCGACGCCAGGGCGGCGATTAACCATGCTGCCCATCCCGGGCTGTGGATGCGGCTGGGCAAGGACGGCAAGCCCTACTCCGAAGGCGTGCGCGACGCCACCGCCGAGCGCCTCGGCTTCCCCCGGCAGGCGGTCGCCCAGATGGCGACGGCGGCCGACATGGACAACCTGGCCGTGGTCACCCGCCGCCACGGCCCGTTGACCGTCACCGTGCTGGCCACGGCCGGCGCTAAAAGCAACGCCATCCGCACCGGGGTCGATGCCGGCACCCACATCGAGGGCGAGACGCCGGCCGGCACCATCAACCTGATGGTGCTGAGCAATATCGAACTGAGCGACGCGGCGCTGGCCCGCGCCCTGATCACCGTCACCGAAGGCAAGACAGCGGCGCTCGAAGACCTCCGCGTGCCGAGCACCTACACGAAAAGCGTGCAGGCCACCGGCACCGGCACCGACAGCATCATCGTCGTCTCCGGCACCGCCGCCCCACGGGCGACCTACACCGGCGGCCACAGCCGGATCGGCGAACTGATCGGCAAGGCCAGCTACCAGGCGGTGATCGAGGCGCTGGGCAAGCAGAACGGCTTCTTCCTGCCGGGCAGCCAGCGCTTTGCCGACGCAGCGGCCGGCCCGGCCAAGGCCCCCGGCGACCTGCGCCTGGCGCTGGCCCACCTCGATGCCGTGCCCGGCGACATCGCCGGCAACCGGGCGCGCATCGAGCAGGCCATCCGTGAAGCGGCCCGCCACGGCGCCGACTGGGTGGTGACGCCGGAGCTGGCCGAGACCGGCTACAACTTCGCCAGCCGCATCGGCACCGGCTGGATCGCGCCCTTTCCCGATGCCTGGGTCAGCTCCCTGGCCGCCATCGCCCGCGACAACCGCATCGCCCTCTTCGTCGGCCTGGCCGAACGCGAGGCGGGCAGCGGCAAGCTGTACAACAGCGTGGCGGTGATCGACCGCGACGGTGTCATCCGCGGCACCTACCGCAAGCAGCGCCTGGTCGGCCGGGCCGAAAGCTGGGCCCTGGCCGGCACCGGCGGAGCACCCTTCGACGTCGACGGGATCGCCGTCGGCACGCTGATCTGCGCCGATGCCTGGAAGGCCGGCCCGGCCGCCAGCCAGGCGAGGCAGGGCGCCGCCATCCTGCTCGCCCCGGCCAACTGGCCGCCGGTGGACGGCATGGGGCCGGGCGACGTGTGGGAGCGGCGGACGCGGGAAACCGGCCTTCCGATGGTCGTTGTCAATCGCGGCGGCAAGGAGCCGGAACTCGATTTCTCGGCCGGCGAGAGCGTCGTTTCCCGCGCCGGCGAACGCTTGCTCAGCTTCACGGCGCCGGGCGGCGGCATCTTTTATGTGGACTGGGATCGCCGCCAGGGTTTCCGCCAGGTCACGCCGTAGGGCTAGTGCGCCGGCCATTTGAAAATTGGCCGGAAATTGCTGTCGACCGCAGCAGTCGGGCCAGCCGGCTGGCGCCTCGCCGCTTCGCTGTCTATGCTGAAGGGAAGACCGAGCAGACGGTCGTCGAGGGTGAGGAGACCATGAAGAAGCCCAAGCTGAAGGCCCAGCGTCTGGCGGCGTTGTTCGCGCTGGGCTGCCTGCTGTTCAATTTTCCGCTGCTGGCGTTGTTCAACCGCAGCGAAACGGTGGCCGGGCTGCCCCTGCTTTTCGTCTACGTCTATGTCGCCTGGGGGCTGCTGATCGCGCTGCTGGCCCTGGTCATCGAGCGGAAGAATCCGTGATGCGGCCGGCGAACTGCTCCGTCGCACCCATCCCGGAGGCCTGAGGGATGTCGGCCTGGATCATTTTCCTCGCCGCCGCCACCTACCTCGGCCTGCTCTTCTACATCGCCCATCGCGGCGACCGGGCGGCCGCCGCCGGGCGCAGCCTGATTGCCAGCCCCTACGTCTATGCCTTGTCGCTCGGCGTCTATGCCACGGCCTGGACCTTCTACGGCAGCGTCGGGCGGGCTGCCGAGAGCGGCATCGGCTTCTTGCCCGTCTATCTCGGGCCGACGGTGATGGTCGCCCTGTGGTGGCTGGTGTTGCGCAAGATCATCCGCATCGCCAAGGAAAACCGCATCACCTCGCTGGCCGACTTCATCTCGGCGCGCTACGGCAAGAGCGCGGCGCTGGCCGGCCTGGTCACGGTGATCGCCCTGGTCGGCGTGACGCCCTACATCTCCTTGCAGCTGAAGGCCATCGCCACCAGCTTCACGGTGCTGCGCGGCTACCCTGAGATCCTGATGGTCGAGCCGGAGCCGGCCGACATCTGGCACGACACGGCGCTCTACGCGGCGCTCGCCCTGGCCGCCTTCACCGTCGTTTTCGGCACGCGCAAGCTCGACGCCGCCGAGCGCCACGAAGGCATGGTCGCCGCCATCGCCTTCGAGTCGCTGGTCAAGTTGCTCGCCTTCCTCGCCGTCGGCGCCTTCGTCACCTGGGGCATGTACGACGGGCCGGCCGACCTGTTCACCCGTGCCGTCGCCGAGCCGAAGATTGCCGCCGTGTTCACCATCGGCGGCGGTTCGGTCGATGTCTATCACAACTGGGCGTCGCTTTTCTCGGTGGCCTTCGTCGCCATGCTGGCCGTCATGTTCCTGCCTCGCCAGTTCCAGGTCGCGGTGGTCGAGAACGTCGACGAGGCCCACCTCAACAAGGCCATCTGGCTGTTTCCGCTCTACCTGCTGCTGTTCAACCTGTTCGTGCTGCCCATCGCCTTCGGCGGCCTGCTGCATTTCGGCACGGTCGGCGTCAATCCCGACACCTTCGTGCTCACCTTGCCGATGTCCGGCCAGCAGGAGGCGCTGGCGCTGCTCGTCTTCCTCGGCGGATTCTCGGCCGCCACCGGCATGGTCATCGTCGAGACCATCGCGCTATCCACCATGGTCTGCAACGACCTGGTGATGCCCGTGCTGCTCCGCATCCGCTCCCTCGGCCTGGCCCGGCGACCGGACCTGTCCGGCCTGCTGCTCGCCATCCGGCGGGCGACCATCGTCTTCGGCATGCTGCTCGGCTACGCCTATTACCGGCTGGCCGGCGAAGCCTACGCCCTGGTCTCGATCGGCCTGATTTCCTTTGCCGCCGTCGCCCAGTTCGGCCCGGCGCTGCTCGGCGGCATCTACTGGAAAGGCGGCACCAGGAGCGGCGCCCTGGCCGGGCTCGGCGCCGGCTTCCTGCTCTGGGCCTACACCCTGATGCTGCCGGCCTTCGCCCGGTCCGGCTGGCTGCCCATGGAAATACTCGAGCAGGGGCCGTTCGGCATCGCGCTGCTGCGCCCGGGGGCGCTGTTCGGGCTGGGCGGGCTGGACGAGATCAGCCACGCCATGCTGTGGAGCATGCTGGCCAATGTCGGGGTCTACGTCGGCGTCTCCATCCTCAGCGACCAGAGCGCGCTGGAGCAGACGCAGGCGGCCCGTTTCGTCGACGTCTTCCGCGACGACCGCGGCGCCGGGCCGGCCTGGCGGGCCAGTGGTTCGCTGCCCGACCTGCATGCGCTGATGGTGCGCTTTCTTGGCCCCGACAATGCCCGCAAGGTCTTTCTCGCCCATGCCGCGGAGCATGGCGAGGATTGGCCGAAGGCGATCGACGCCGAACTGGCCCACCGCTGCGAGGCGCAACTGGCCGGGGTGATCGGCGCCGCCTCGGCG
>SSSX01000246.1 GCA_015657735.1 Zoogloeaceae bacterium | reverse complement strand
GCCGAATTGCGCAGCTTGGTGAGGATGCCGCGGCGGTGGAGCTGGCGTGCGATGTCGGCGGCCTTGTCCCACGCCGGGCGGCGGAAGGGAAGGTCGGGGATGGTGTTGTACGGGATCATGTTCATGATCGCGTATTTGCCCGACAACAGGCGGACGATGCCGTCGAGTTCTTCCGGGCTGTCGTTGACGCCTTCGATCAGCGTCCATTGATACTGGATCGGGTAGCCGGTGCGCCGCGCGTAGGCTTCGCCGAGTTCGACCAGTTCGTCGGGATCGATGCGCGGCGCCTTGGGCAGCAGTTCGGCGCGCAGCCCGGCGCGGCTGGTGTGCAGCGACAAGGCCAGCGCCGGTTTGACCGTCAGCGCGGGCAGGCGCTCGAAGACGCGGCGGTCGCCGACCGTCGAGAAGACCAGATTCTTGTGGCCGATGCCGCCCTCGCTGCCGAGCAGCTCGATCGCCTCGATGACGTTGTCGAGATTGTGGGCCGGCTCGCCCATCCCCATGAAAACCACCTTCTTCACCGCGCGCTGACGCCGCGCCAGCACCACCTGGGCGACGATCTCGGCGCTGCCGACCTGGCGCAGCAGACCGTCGCGGCCGGTCATGCAGAACACGCAGCCCACCGCGCAGCCGACCTGGCTCGACACGCACAGGCCGTCCCGCGGCAGCAGCACGCTCTCCACGGTCTGCGCGTCGGGCAGTTCGACCAGGAGGCGCGCCGATCCGTCGTCGGCCGGATGCGCCGAACGCAGCCGCGCCAGCCCGTCGAGCTCGGCGGCCAGCGCCGGCAAGGCGTCGCGCACCGGCTGCGGGAGCATCGGCCCGCGCCGCGCCGGCCCCGCGTCGAGCGGCAGGGCGTGGGTCCACGCGCGCAGCACGCGCTGGATATGCACGGGTTTGGCGCCCAGTTCGGCAAGGCGCTGGCGGATGTGTTCGATGCGCATGAGGGGGCGAATGCTAGCACTGCGCCGGGCGATCCGGCATCCCTTGACGGTGGCCCTTGCCGCGGCGGCGCCGGCAGGCTAGTTTGCAGGCATCGACCCACCGCGCCGCGCGGCGGCAGCGGCAACCCGCCGGCGGCCCTTCCAACCCGGAGAGAACCATGCAGATTCAGCCCTACCTGTTCTTCAACGGCCACTGCGAGGCCGCCATCCGCTTTTACGAAACGGCCCTCGGCGCCAGCGTCGACATGCTGCTGCGCAACCGCGACAACCCCGAGCCGCCGCCGCCCGGCACGCTGCCGGAAGGATCGGACGACAAGATCCTCCACTGCAATCTGCGCATCGGCGACACCCAGCTGATGATGTCCGACGGCCGCTGCCAGGGCGGCCACGCTTTTCAGGGTTTCGCGCTGTCGCTGGTGCCGGCTGACGCCGACGAGGCCGGGCGCCTCTTCGCGGCGCTGGCCGACGGTGGTCAGGTGCTGATGCCGCTCGGCAAGACCTTCTGGTCGCCGTGCTTCGGCATGGTGACCGACCGTTTCGGCGTGACCTGGATGCTCAATGTCGCGGCGTAATGCGGCATGGCGCTGGCTGCCGGCGCTGCTGCTGGCGGTGACGTTCGGCGCCGCCGCCGGGCCGGCGCCGGGCGAGACGCTGCCGCCCTACCGCATCGCCACGCTGGCCGGGCCGGCGCTGACGCCGTCGGCGCTGCACGGCCGCGTGCTGGTGGTGAACTTCTGGGCCACCTGGTGCGCGCCGTGCCGGCAGGAGATGCCGGTCCTCGACGCCTTCCAGCGCAAATACGCCGGGCAGGGCGTCGACGTGGTGGCGGTCAGCATCGATGAACGTGCCGACCTCGACGCGGTGCGGCGGGTGCTGGCGCCGTTCTCCTTCGCCGGCGCGCTGGCGGTCGATTCCGATCTGCGCGCCTTCGGCCGCGTCCGTCAGCTGCCGGCGACGTTCGTCATCGACCGGCACGGCGTGCTGCGCCGCAACGGCTGGGACGAGGCGGGCGTCGTCGATGCCGACACCCTCGACAAGGCCGTGCGCCCGCTGCTCAGAAGCGGTGGGTGAGCCCCAGCGTGAATGACCACGGGGCGGTCAGCTGGCCGGAGCCGGGCTCGGCCGGATCGGCATGGACGTATTGCTTGAGCGCGAACTGGACCAGGCCGTAGAGCTGGCTGTTGGGCGTCAGCGCGTAGCCGAGGCCGGGGCTGAGATTGAGCGAATGGCCGCCCGAGGCGCGGTTGGCATTGGCGCCGCCGTCGCGCTGGCGGTGCTGGGCGTTGAGCTGCAGCAGCGCGTTGAGGCTGGGCGCCAGCGCGTAATGGGCGCCGACGTCGAGCCGCACCTCGCTGCCGGGCCGGAAGTCGGCGCGGGTGGCCAGCGCGCTCTGCAGCTGGCCGCTGGCGAACCAGCCCCAGCCGGCGGCCGGCCGGTTGCCGAAGTAATAGGCGCCGAGGATCGCGTCGGTGCTGCCGCTGCCGGGCTGCGCCGAGCGCTCCAGCGGGTAGGGCGTGGCGGGATCGGCCGGGTCGGGCGGGCTCATGCTCTTGTTGGTCGCGCCGGTGGGCAGCTTGAAACCGAAGCGCAGGCCGGCGCCGGAGTTCATGCTGCCAAGGTCGAGCTTGTATTTGCCGGTGACGCGGATGTCGCCGAGGGCGCGGAAATCGGACTGCTGGGTGAAGGCGCCGGCGGCCGCGTCGAAGGTGTGGCGGTGGTCGCGCATGACCAGCGGCAGGCCGATGCCGAGGTTCCAGCGGGCGTTGATGGCGTAGTCGGCGTCGAGGTTGAGCAGGCGGTTGACGGTGCGCCGGTTCTCGATCTCGGCGTCGCTGCCGCTCGGCGCGGCGGGGCTGATCCGCGTGGAGCCGGCGCGCAGCCGGTCGGCTCGGGCCTGGCTGTAGCGCAGGTCGACGCGCAGGCCGTCGTCGGACGACAGACCCTGGGCGTCCCAGTGGGTGTTGACGCCGCAGAAGTCGGTTCCGCACGAGGCGTGGGCGGGGGCGGCGAGGAGGCCGAGCGCGCCGAGGGCGGCGGCAAGCTGGATTTTCATCGGGCGGGTTTCCTTGAAGGGCCGGTCGGGCGTGGCGGCAGCCCGACAGACTAAAGGCTCGGGCCGTAGCAAAGCTGCGACATGTTGCCGCAGCGTTCCCGTCACCCGGCGATCACCCCGCCGTCACACGGCTGCAGCATCGGTCGGCAACACTGGCCGCATGGACCGTGCCGGACTCGTTTGCCAGGAAATCGTCAGCCCGCGCAGCACCCTCCGGGTTGCCGTGGTGACGGAGACTTACCCGCCCGAAATCAACGGCGTGGCGATGACCACCGGGCGCATCGTCGACGGCCTGGTGGCCGCCGGCCACCGGGTCGACCTGATCCGTCCGCGCCAGGCCCACGAGGGCGGGGCGGCGGCCGACGGGGTCGAGCAGCTGCTCGCGCGCGGCATCCCGATCCCGAACTACGCCAGCCTGCAGCTCGGTCTGCCGGCGCAGAAGCTGCTGCTGCGGCGCTGGTCGGTGCAGCGGCCGGACGTGGTGCAGGTGGTCACCGAGGGGCCGCTCGGCTGGTCGGCGCTGACCGCGGCGCGCAAGCTGCGGCTGCCGGTGATCAGCGAATTCCACACCAACTTCCACCGCTACAGCGGCCACTACGGCGTCGGCTGGCTGAAGCGGCCGATCGCCGCCTACCTGCGCAAGTTCCACAACCGGGCCGACCTGACCCTGGTGCCGACCCGTGCGCTGGGCGTCGAGCTGGCCGCGCAGGGCATCCGGCGCGTGGACGTGGTGGCGCGCGGCGTCGATACCGCGCTGTTCGGCCCGGCCCGGCGCAGCGAGGCGCTGCGCCGCCAGTGGGGCCTGGCGCCCGACGAGCTGGCGGTGGTCCACGTCGGGCGCATCGCCCCCGAAAAGAACCTGGCCCTGCTGGAAACCGCCTTCGAGGCGATCCGCCGCCGCGCGCCGCGCGCGCGTCTGGTGATGGTCGGCGGCGGGCCGGCGCTGGCCGCGCTGCGCGCGCGCCGGCCGGATGCGGTCTTCGCCGGCCCGCAGACCGGTCAGCCGCTGGCCGAGCACTTCGCCAGCGGCGATCTGTTCCTCTTTCCCAGCCTCACCGAAACCTACGGCAACGTGGTTGCCGAGGCGATGGCCAGCGGCCTGCCGGTGGTCGCCTACCGCGACGCGGCGGCCCGCGAGCTGATCGATCACGCTGTCCATGGCTGGCTCGCCGAGCCGGGCGACGAGGCCGGCTTCGTCGCCGGGGCGCTGACGCTGGCGGCGGCGGCCGACTTGCGCGCCGAGCTGGGCGTCGCGGCCCGCCGGCGCGTCGAGCAGCTGGCCTGGCGCTCCATCGTCGAGCGGCTGGTCGAGGTGCAGCGGCAGGTGATCCTGAGCGCGCCACTGTTCGCGCGGGGCTGAACCGGGCTGTTCCGCCGGCCGGTTGTCGCAAGGCTTCAGCCCCGGGGGCAGATGCCGTTACATTACGAATGCGCATAATGCATGCGTCGTCATCGTAACCGGCCCGCCGCTGACCATGAATCCGTCGCCTCCCGTCCGAACTGCCGCGTTGCCCACGCCGTCGCGGCGGCGCTTCTTCGCCGTGCTGGCGGCGGCCGTCGTGCTGTGCAATCTGGTGGCGATCGCGCTGGGCGTGTCGAGCATGCTCGACAGCCGCAACATGGCCGAGCGCACCGCCGAACAAACCGCCAGCAATCTGGCCGGGGTGCTCGACCAGGGCATCGCCAACAGCGCCCGCACCATCGACATCGCGCTGCAGGCGCTGGTTGATGAACTGGAGCGCCACGCCGCGCGCGGCGATGGCTACCTGAGCGCCGACCAGATCGTGAGCATGCTGCGGCGTGTCCGGAACCGTCTGCCGGAAACCGTGGGCATCCAGGTGTATGACGCCGACGGGCGCCTGCGGTGGGTCGGGAGCGGCACGCCGGGGGTGGTCAACATCGCCGACCGGGAATATTTCATCGCGCTGCGCAGCAACCCGAAGGCCGGCATGGTGGTGTCCCGGCCGATCGTCGGGCGCGTCGCGAAGGACTGGCTGATGCCCTTCGCGCGGCGCTTCACGCGGCCGGACGGCTCGTTCGCCGGCATCGTCTCGGCGGTCGTGCCGCTCACCTATTTCAACGGCCTGCTGGCGCGGCCGTCGCTCGGCCCGAGCGGCACGGCGGTGCTGCGTTATGCGGATTTCAGCCTGATCGCCCGCGTCCCGCAGGTCGCCGGCGCCGGCGGGCAGGTCGGCCACCAGTGGGTCATTCCGGAAACGCGGGCGCGCCTGCAGGAGGGCCAGACCACCTTCTCGTACCGCACGGCGCAGACCTCCGACGGCATCGCCCGCACGCTGGCGGTGCGCCGCGTGGACGGGCTGCCGTTCCTGATCGTGGTCGGGCTGGCCTGCGTCGACTATCTGGCGCAGTGGCGCAGCGATGCCTTGCAGACCGGCATCCTGCTCGGCATCTTCGCGCTGGTGTCGTCGGCGTCGGCGGTCGCCGTCGGGCTGTTCTACCGCCGCCAGCAGGACGAGGCGCTGCGCACGCAGGCCGGCAACGTGCGGCTGACGGCGGCCCTCGCCGCGCTCAGCGACCGCGACCGGGCGCTGGCCGCCGCCGAGCGGATCGGCAAGCTCGGGGTGTATTCGGTCGATCTGGCCAGCGGCGTGACGACCTCCTCGCCGCCGCTGCACGACGTCTTCCGCGTCCCCCGCGACCGGCCCTTCGGTCCGGTCGAGTGGCGCGAGTTGGTGCACCCCGACGACACCGAGGTGATCCCGATGATGCTCGTCGGCCTGATGCGCGACGGCCGCGATTTCGACCGCAGCTACCGCATCATCGGCGGCGACGGCGCGTTGCGCTGGGTGCACGGCATCGGCCAGATGCTGCGCGACGAGGCGGGGCGCCCGCTCGGCATTCACGGCGCGGTGCAGGACGTCACCGACTACAAGCGCGTCGAGGCCTCGCTGCAGGCTGCGCTGACGGATTACGAGCGGCTGGTCGAGCGGATTCCGGTCGGACTGGTCGGCTTCCGCTGGGAGCCGGGCGCCTCGCCGCGCTTCACCTACGCCAGTCCGCGCTTCTGCGAGCAGCTCGGGCTGAGCGTCGACGAGGTGCTGGCCGACAGCCAGCGGGTCTTCGCGCGGGTCCATCCGGATGACCGGCGCGATCTGTGCAGCGTCACGATGGCGCGCGTCGGCGATTCGCCCGACTTCGTCTGGGAAGGGCGGGTGTGCATCGACGGCACGACCCGCTGGCTGTCGGTGCTGGCGCGCCCGACGCCGCTGGGCGACGGATCGGTGCTGTGGGAAGGCGTGCAGGCCGATGTCACCGACCGCCGGCAGGCCGAGAACGCCCGCTGCGAGAGCGAGGAGCGCTACCACCTGCTGCTGGAGCACTCGCCGGTCGGCATCCTGCACTACGACCGCGAACTGCGCGTGAACTACTGCAATCTGCAGTTCGCCTGCATCATGGGGGTGCCCCACGCCTACGTGCTGAGTCTCGACTGCACGACGCTCGACGACCAGCGCATCGTGCCGGTGATGCGCGCCGCCCTCGACGGCGCCCTCGGCAGCTACGAGGGCGCGTACCGCACGGCCTATTCCGGGCGGGAGATCGAGGTGCAGATTTCGTGCGCGCCGCTGCGTGACGCGGCGGGCGCCATCGTCGGCGGCATCGCGATCCTGCAGGACGTCACCGAGCGGCTGTACAAGGACCGCGAACTGGCCCGCTACCGCGACAGCCTCGAAGGGCTGGTGGCCGAGCGCACCGCCGACCTCGAGGCGGCCCGCGCCGAGGCCGAACGCCTGACCCGCGTGAAGAGCGAATTCCTCGCCAACATGAGCCACGAGATCCGCACGCCCCTCAACGGCGTGCTGGGTCTGGCCCGCATCGGCTACCGCGAGAGCGCCGGGCGCGACGCGGCGCGGGCGACCTTTGAACGCATCCTGTCGTCGGGGCAGCTGCTGCTCGGGATCATCAACGACATCCTCGACTTTTCGAAGATCGAGGCCGGCAAGCTCGGCATCGAGGCGATTCCGGTCGATCTCGGCCGGGTCATCGGCGACACCCTGGCGCTGATGGAGGAGCGCGCCGCCGCCAAGGCGCTGACGCTGCGCCTGCTGCGCTCACCGTCGCTGCCCGCCGCGTGCCTCGGCGATCCGCTGCGCATCGGCCAGGTGCTGGTCAATCTGCTGTCCAACGCGATCAAATTCACCGACCACGGCAGCGTCACGCTGTGGGCCGGCACCGAGGGCGGCGAACTGGTGCTGCGGGTCAGCGACACCGGCATCGGCATGAGCCGCGAGGAGATCGACAAGGTCTTCGCGCCCTTCGAGCAGGCCGACAATTCCACCACCCGCAAGTTCGGCGGCACCGGCCTCGGGCTGACGATCACCCACCGCATCGTCGCCCTGATGGGCGGCACCCTGAGCGCCCGCAGCGTGCCCGGCGAGGGCAGCACCTTCGAGGTGCGCCTGCCCTGCGTGCCAGTGGCCGCGCCGCCGCCCGCGGCCCTCGCCGATGCCGGCGCGTCGGGCGCCCGCCTGGCCGGGCTGCGTGTGCTGGTCGCCGAGGACAACGAGGTCAATCAGCTGGTGCTGGAAGACCAGCTGTGCAGCGAGGGCGCCGCGGTGACCGTCGTCGGCAACGGCCGGGAGGCCGTCGACTGCGTGCGCGAGCACGGCGCCGGCGCCTTCGACGTGGTGCTGATGGACGTGCAGATGCCGGTCATGGACGGCCACGAGGCGGCCCGCCGCCTGCGCGCCATCGCGCCCGGACTGCCGGTCATCGGGCAGACCGCCCACGCCCTCGACGGCGAACGCGCGGCGTGCCTTGCCGCCGGCATGGTCGACCACCTCGCCAAGCCGATCGACCCGGAGCGGATGGTCGCCTCGATCCTGCGCCACCGCCGCCAGCGCTAGGCGGCCGGCGGCGTCAGCGCATCCCGACCTTGGCGTCGACGAACAGCTCGTGCGTGCCGCGCGGGGCGCTGCGCCAGTATTGCTGCGGGGCGTTCACCCGGGCGCCGAGCTGGGCGGCGGCGTGCCACGGCCAGCGCGGGTCGTAGAGCATCGCGCGGGCGACGCCGACCAGATCGGCCTGACCGCCGGCGACGATCGCCTCGGCGTGGGCGGCGTCGGTGATCAGGCCGACGGCGATGGTCGGCAGGCCGCTTGCGGCGCGGATGCGTTCGGCGAACGGCACCTGGTAGCCCGGCCCCAGCGCGAACTTCTGGCGTGGCGACAGGCCGCCCGACGAGACGTGGATGAAGTCGCAGCCGCGCGCTTTCAGGGCCTGCGCGAAGGCGATGCTCTGCTCCAGCTCCCAGCCGCCGTCCACCCCGTCGGTGGCCGACACGCGCATGCCCACCGGCTTGCCGGCCGGGAAGACGGCGCGCACCGCGTCGAACACCTCGAGCGGGAAGCGCAGGCGCGCATCGAGGCTGCCGCCGTAGGCGTCGTCGCGGATGTTGCTGAGCGGCGACAGGAACTGGTGCAGCAGGTAGCCGTGGGCGGCATGCAGCTCGATGCAGTCGAGGCCGATGGCGGCGGCGCGGCGGGCGGCGGCGACGAAGGCTGCGCGGATGCGCACCAGGCCAGCGGCGTCGAGGGCGACGGGGGCCGGCTCGGTGTCGGCGTGGGGCAGCGCCGACGGGGCGACGCAGGTCCAGCCGCCTTGTTCGGCCGACAGCAGCTGACCGCCGTTCCACGGCGCGGCGCTCGACGCCTTGCGGCCGGCGTGGGCCAGCTGCACTGCCAGCGGGATCGCCGAATAGCGGCGGATGCCGTCGACGACCCGGCCGAGCGCGGCGGCGTTGGCGTCCGACCACAGGCCGAGGTCGGTCGGCGAGATGCGGCCGATGGCTTCGACCGCGGTCGCCTCGAGGATCAGCATGCCGGCGCCGGACAGGGCCAGGCTGCCCAGGTGGATCAGGTGCCAGTCGGTGGCGTTGCCGTCGCCGTCGGCCGAGTACATGCACATCGGCGCGATGACGATGCGGTTGGGCAGGGCGAGGTCGCCGAGGGCATAGGGCGAGAACAGCGCGGACATGGGGTGGCTCCGGGGTGGGCGAAACGGGAATGATCCCAGAAAAGCGGAGGGTGTTTTGGTTCGATTGCGGCAACAATAGTGTCGTTATTGTTGCTTGAATTGCAACAATCTGGAGTGCGCCGGGCGGTGGATTCGGTGGCATGATCACAAGCGCCATGCCACTTCTGCAGATCCGCAACGTCACCCGCCGCTTCGGCGCTTTCACGGCCGTCGATGCGGTGTCGCTGGACATCGAGGCCGGCGAATTCTTCACGCTGCTGGGGCCGTCGGGCTGCGGCAAGACCACGCTGCTGCGGATGATCGCCGGCTTCGATGCGCCCGACGCCGGCGAACTGCTGCTCGACGGCCGCCCGCTGGCCGGCATCCCGCCCGAGGCGCGGCCGCTGCACACGGTGTTCCAGAGCTACGCGCTGTTTCCGCACATGAGCGTCGCCGGCAATGTGGCCTTTCCGCTCGAGATGGCCGGCTGCGCGAAGGACGAAATCCGCCGCCGCGTCGCCGAAACCCTGGCCCTGGTGCACCTCGAGGACAAGGGCGCACAGTTTCCGCACGAGCTGTCCGGCGGCCAGAAGCAGCGCGTCGCGCTGGCCCGCGGGCTGGTCAACCGGCCGCGCCTGCTGCTCCTCGACGAGCCGCTCGGCGCGCTCGACGCCAAGCTGCGCCAGGAGATGCAGGGCGAGCTGATCCGCCTGCAGCGCGACGTCGGCGTGACCTTCGTGTTCGTCACCCATTCGCAGCAGGAGGCGCTGGCGCTGTCGCACCGCGTCGCGGTGATGAAGGCGGGGCGCGTCGAGCAGTGCGACGTGCCGGACCGGCTGTACACCCAGCCGGCCAACCGCTTCGTCGCCGACTTCATCGGCAAGATCAACCTGATCGAGGTCGAGGTGGTGGCCGCCAGCAAGATCCAGCTCCACCTGCGCGCCGAGGGTCTCGGCGCGATCGCCGCCACCGACCCGCGTCCGCTGCGGCCCGGCGACCGCGGCGCCTTCGCGCTGCGGCCCGAGCTGCTGCGCGTGCATGCCCACGGCGAGGCGGCCGGACTGAAGAACCATTTCAGCGGCACCGTGCGCGAACTGCTCTATCTGGGCGACGTGACCCACTACAAGATCGCCCTCGACTGCGGCCTGGTGCTCGAGGCGCTGATGCCCAACGCGGCGCCGGGGCGCGCCAAGTTCCACGAGATCGGCGATCCGGTGGCGGTCAGCTGGCGTCACGACGCGGGGGTTTTCCTGCATGAGCCGCCGGCCCGTTGATCTGACCCGCTGGCTGGTCGTCGCCCCGCCGACGCTGTTCCTGCTGGCCTTTTTCCTTGCGCCGGCGCTCATCGTGGTGGCCGCCAGCCTGCGCGAGCCGGGCGAGTTCGGCGGGCTGGCGCCGCTCGACAACCTGCGCCAGCTCACTGCCGAGTCGTACCGCTTCCTGCTCGGCGATCCGATCTACGCCGAAATCTTCGCCCGCTCCTTCGTCGTCGCGGCGCTCACCACGCTGATCTGCGTGGTGCTGGCCTACCCGCTGGCGTGGCTGATCGCGCGCAGCCCGAAAAGGCGTCGCGACTTCCTCGTGCTGCTGGTGGTGCTGCCCTTCGCCAGCAACTTCCTGGTCCGCATCTACGCCTGGATCATGCTGCTCGGCCCGGCCAATCTGCTGTACACGCCGTTCGCGGTGATCGCCGGCCTGGTTTATGTGCATCTGCCCTTCATGGTGCTGCCGCTCTACACCAACCTCGAAAAGCACGACCCGGCGCTGCTCGAAGCGGCGCAGGATCTGGGCGCCAGCCGGTGGACGCGCTTCTGGCGGATCACCTTCCCGCTGTCGTTGCCGGGCATCGGCTCGGGGTCGGCGCTGGTCTTCATTCCGGTGCTCGGCATGTTCGCGGTGCCGGAGCTGCTCGGCGGCACCGGCGACATCCTGATCGGCAACCTGATCAAGGAGCAGTTCCTCGACAACCGCGACTGGCCCCTCGGTTCGGCGCTGTCGATCCTGCTCACCGCCGCCGTGCTCGGTCTCGCCGGGGTGGCGGCGCTGGCCGGGCGGCGTGGCGCGGGCGGCACCGGAGCCGTGTCGTGAAGAAGCCGGGTGTGTGGCTGTGGGCCGCGGCGCTGACGGTGTATGCCTTCCTCTACCTGCCGCTGGCGATCGTGGTGATCTTCTCGTTCAACGATTCGATGCTCAACGCCGAATGGGTCGGCTTCACCTGGCGCTGGTACGCCACGCTGATCCACGACGGCGAGATGCTGCAGGCCGCCGGCAACTCGCTGCTGATCGCGCTGCTGTCGTCGGCGTGTGCGACGGTGCTGGGCGCCAGCGCCGGCATCGCGATGCACCGCTACCGTTTCCGCTGGCTGCCGCTGCTGGTGCTGACGCCGGTGGCGATGCCGGAAATCCTGCTCGGCGTGTCGCTGCTGCTGTTCTTCCGTCAGGTGCTCGACCTGACGCTGGGCTTCCTGTCGATCCTGGTGGCCCACATCACGTTTTCCATCGGTTTCGTCGCGGTGATCGTGCGCGCCCGCCTGGCCGGCATGGACGAGAGCCTCTTCGAAGCCGCCCGCGACCTCGGCGCCACGCCGTGGACCACCTTCCGCCGCATCACGCTGCCGCTGATCCTGCCGGCGCTGGCGGCGGGTTTCCTGATGAGCTTCACGCTGTCGATCGACGATTTCGTGATCACCTTCTTCGTCGCCGGCGTCGGCGTGTCGACGCTGCCGCTGCAGATTTACTCGATGATCAAGGTCGCCGTGACGCCGGAGGTGAACGCGGTGTCGACGCTGCTGATGGCCCTCACGCTGACGCTGATCCTGGTGTCCACCCGGCTGGCGCCCGACGTGCTGAAGGGGCGCGGGGCGGTGTAAGGTGCACGGCGGTCCGGCGCGGCCGCCGGCATCAAGTCCGGCCGCCTGCGTGCCGTAGTTTTTGTGTGGTTCCGGTGCGCGCGGGGGCGCCGCCGAACCGTTTTTTCAATCCGCCCGTGATGTCGCCAGCCGAGTCGAAACCGATGCGCAAGTCTTGCCTGATGCCGTTCCTCGTGGCCGCCCTGGCCATTGTCCCGATCCGGCCGGGACACGCCGAAACCCTCAAGATCAGCGGCACCGGATCGTCGGCGCCGCTGGTCAGCCTGCTGTTCGAGGCGTTCCGCAAGCAGGTCCCCGACGCCGAGTTGGAGCAGCCGATGCCGCCGCTGGGTTCCGGCGGTGCGCTGAAGGCGCTGGCCGGCGGGCGTGTCGATCTGGCTTTCGCCGGCCGGCCGCTGAAGCCCGACGAGGTGTCGCGGATCGGGCGCTATTTCCCGCTGGCTATAACGCCCTTCGTGCTGGCGTCGGCGGGCGGGCAGAAGAAAAACGGCTTCACCATCGACGAACTGCCGGCCATCTACGAGGGCACGCAGACCACCTGGGACAACGGCGCGCCGATCCGTCTGGTGCTGCGGGCGATCTTCGAAAGCGACACGCAGACCCTGCGCGCGATGTCGCCGGCGCTCGACAAGGCCGTCGACGTGGCGGCGCACCGCCCGGGCATGGCCCTCGGCCAGGACGACCTCGACACCCTGACGCTGATCACCCGCACCTCGGGCTCGCTCGGCACGACCACGCTCGGGCTGCTGCGCACCCGCCAGTCGCCGCTGACGGTGTTCCCGCTCAACGGCGTGACGCCGAGTGTCGCCAACATGAAGAACGGCAGCTATCCGTGGCACAAGGAGTTGATCGTGGCGATGGCCCGCCAGCCGTCGCCGCTGGCCGAAAAGTTCGTCGTCTTCCTGCAGGGCGACGCGGCGCGGGCGGTGCTGCTGCGCCACGACTACCTGCCGGCCACGCTGCCGTGACGCGCCGGCCGCGATGACCGAGTTCGTCCACCGGCGCCTGTCCCGGGTCATCACGCGGCTGACGGCGGCGCTCGCGCTGCTGGTGCTGGTCGTGCCGGTCAGCTTCTACAGCTGGTTCATCTATCGGGATTCCACGCAGGAATTCGACGCCCAGCTGCGCTACCAGCTGCGGGTCGTCGAACTGTTCATCCAGCAGCAGCCCGATTTCTGGGAGGACAACTCGAGCCGCCTGCAGGCCCAGCTCGAGCCGCTGGTGCTGTCCGGCCACTTCTTCCGGCTGACCGGCAGGGACGGCACGACCGTTTTCGAGGGCGGGCCGCGGCCGGCCTGGCACTTCGTGCTGACGAGCCGCCCGGTGTATGCCTTCGGGGTGCCGGTGGGCACGCTGTCGATCGGCTTCTCGCGGCTCGACGCGATCGCCGTCGGCGCGCTGATCCTCGCCGTCGGCAGCGCGATGGCGTGGGCCATCTGGGGGCCGGCGCGGCGTCTGCCGCTGCAGGCACTCGACAAGGCCGAGGCGCGGCTGCGCGAGCATCAGCAGTCCCTCGAGGCGACGGTGCGCGAGCGCACCGCCGAGCTGCGCGCGGCCAAGGACCAGGCCGAATCGGCGAGCCGCGCCAAGAGCGAGTTCCTGGCCACGATGAGCCACGAGATCCGGACCCCGATGAACGGCGTGCTGGGCATGACCGAGCTGCTGCTCGGCACCGCCCTCGACTCGACCCAGCGGCGCTACGCGGAGCTGGTGCAGCATTCCGGCCAGCATCTGCTGGGCATCATCAACGACATTCTGGACTTCTCGAAGATCGAATCCGGCCACATGGAGCTGGAAGCCATCGACTTCAACCTCGGCGAGATGGTCGAGGACGCCGTCGCGATGTTCGTCCAGCCGGCCGAGGCGAAGGGCCTGGAGCTGGCCAGCCAGCTGTTGCCGCCGGACGTGCCGCTGCGGGTCCGCGGCGACCCCTACCGGCTGCGTCAGGTGCTGGCCAACCTGATCAACAACGCGATCAAGTTCACCTCGGCCGGCGAGGTGGTGGTGCGTGCCCGGTTGCGTCCGGAAGGGCCGGCCTACCATGTGCTGCTGAGCGTCGAGGACACCGGCGTGGGCATCGCGCCGGAGGCCTGCGGCAAGGTCTTCGAGCATTTCTCGCAGGCCGACGGCTCGACGACCCGCGAGTTCGGCGGCACCGGCCTCGGGCTGGCGATCTGCCGGCGGCTGGTCGAGCTGATGGGCGGCAGCATCGGCGTGGACAGCGAACCCGGCCGGGGCTCGCGCTTCCGCATCGAGCTGACGCTGCCGCGGGCCGGCGGCGAGGCGGCGGAAGACGTTGCCGGCGCGGCCTCGGTCCCGTCGCTGGCCGGTCTGCGGGTGCTGGTGGTCGATGACAACCGGACCAACCTCGACATCCTGAAGGTCCAGCTCGGCGGCTGGCACATGCAGGTGGCCTGCGCCGGCGGCGGCGCCGAAGCGCTGGAAGTGCTCCGCGAGGCGGCCCGTCAGGGACGCGCCTTCGAACTCGCCATCCTCGACATGCACATGCCGCGGATCGACGGTCTGCAGCTGGCCCGCCGGATTCATGCCGACCCGGCGCTGGCCGGGCTGCGGATGGTCATGCTGACGTCGACCAGCCTGGCCGGCCGCAGCGCCGAACGCGAGCAGGCCGGCATCCTGCGCTGCGTGCCCAAGCCGGTGCGCCGGGCCGAGCTGCACGGCGTCCTCACCGGCGTGATGCGCGACGGGCCGCCCGCCGCCGCCAGTGCCGCGCCGGCGCCGCTGCCGGTGAAGCTGCACGGCCGCGTGCTGCTGGCCGAGGACAATCCGGTCAACCAGGTCATGGCGCGCGCGATGCTGGGCGCCATCGGCCTCGCCGTCGACATCGCCGGCAATGGCGAGGAGGCGCTGCAGCTGGCCGCCACGCAGGATTTCGACGCCGTCCTGATGGACTGCCAGATGCCGGTGCTGGACGGCTACGAAGCCACCGCGCGGCTGCGCCAGCGGGAGCGCGACACGCCCGGTGGCCGGCACCTGCCGGTCATCGCGCTGACCGCCAATGCCCTCGAGGGCGACCACGAGCGCTGCGTCGCCGCCGGCATGGACGACTATCTGGCCAAACCCTACACCCGCCAGCAACTCGAGCGCGTGCTGCGCCGCTGGCTGACGGGCGGCGGCGGCGCGGCGGTGGCGGAGGCGTCGGCGGCAGCGATCGACCCGGCGGTGCTGGCGCGCTACCGCGAACTCGACCCGGCGGGGTCGATGGATGTCGCCTGCCGGCTGATGCAGGTCTATCTCGACAGCTCCGGCGGATTGTTCGGCCAGCTCGATGCGGCCGTTGCCGCCGGCGACGCCGCCGCCGTCGACCGCCACGCCCATGCGCTCAAGTCGAGCAGCGCCAATGTCGGCGCGACGGCGCTGGCCGAGCTGTTCCGGCGCATCGAAGCCTGCGGCCGCGAGGGTCGGCTCGACGGGCTGGCCTCCCTCGTCGAGGCCGCCCGCAGCGGCTACCGGCAGGCTTGCGACGAAATCCGCGCGCTGCTCGCCGCGCACGCCGGCTGAGCGCGCCGCGTCCGATGCCGAGGCTGGTTGTGCTGCTGCTGTCGATCGTCGCCGGCTTCGCCGGTGCCGACGACGTGCTCTATCTCTACAACTGGAACAACTACATTTCCGACGCCACGCTGCAGCGCTTCGAGGCCAGCTGCCGGTGCCGCGTGCGCCAGGACTACTACTCCGACAACGAGGAAATGCTCGCCAAGCTCGAGGCCGGCGCCACCGGCTACGATATCCTGGTGCCGACCGGCAACGCCGTCGAATCGCTGATCCGCCGTGCCGCGCTGCGCCCGGTGGATCACAGTCGTTTGCCCAATATGGGCAATATCGACCCGACCTTCCGCGACCCGTGGTTCGATCCCGGCAACCGCTACTCGATCCCCTACGCCACCTCGGTCACGCTGATCGGCTACAACGTCGAAAAAATGCGCCAACTGGGCCTGCCCACC
Source organism: Zoogloeaceae bacterium (assembly GCA_015657735.1). Classification (GTDB taxonomy): domain Bacteria; phylum Pseudomonadota; class Gammaproteobacteria; order Burkholderiales; family Rhodocyclaceae; genus Zoogloea. Next base: position 5,075 of record SSSX01000246.1, on the reverse strand, counting down.
GACAGCTGGGCGCTGATCTTCGAACCGAAATACCTCGCCCGGCTGCGCGGCAAGGTCACCGTGCTCAACTCGCAGCGCGAACTGCTGGCGGCGGCGATGAAATACCTCGGCCATTCGGTGCACGACCACGACCCGGCCCACTGGGAGGCCGCCAAGCAGCTGATCCTGCGCGCCAAGCCGTACTGGGCGACCTTCTCCAACAGCACCTACATCAAGGATCTGGCGATCGGCAACATCTGGGTCGCGCACGGTTACTCCAACGATATGTACCGCGCCAGCGAGGACGCCCGCGCCGCCGGCCGCCCCTTCCACATCGGCTTCACGACGCCCCGGGAAGGAGCGGTGCTGGCCCTCGACAGCTTCGTGCTACACAAGTCCGGCCGCCGCCCCGATCTGGCGCTGCGCTTCATCGATTTCATGCTCGAAGGCCGCAATGCCGCCGACGCATCGAACCTGATCGGCGCCGGCAACCCCAACGCCGCCGCGCGCCGCTACATCCGGCCCGAAATCGCCGGCAACCCGGCCATCTTCCCGCCCGCTGGCGATCTGGAACGGCTGGAAATGCTGCGGGATTTCGATCCGAAGATGCGCCGCCTGCTGTCGCGGGTGTGGACCGAGGTGAAGGTGCGGTGAAGCGCGGGCCCGCCGCCGTGCCCCGGCGGATCGAACTCCGGTCTGTGGCCGACGTCGGGCATTGCAATGCCGCTCAGGCCCGATACCGCAAGCACTCCACCAAAAGACTGAAGGCCGGCGACGATTGCCGGCTTTGCGGGTAGTAGAGGTGATAGCCGGGATAGGGCTGACACCAGTCAGCCAGCACCGAAACGAGCCGCCCGCCGGCAATGTCGTCGTAGGCCATGTCGGCCGGCAGGTAGGCCAGGCCGCAACCGGCCACCGCCGCGCGCAGAATGTGCGACCCCATATTGAATGACCACTGGCCTTCGACGTGGGCCTTCAATGCGTTTCCCCCATTCTCGAATTCCCAGACCATATAACTGTCATGGGTCGGCAGGCGGAGATTGATGCAGCGGTGGCGGGACAGATCCTGCGGGGATCGCGGCCGCGGGTGACGCGCGAAATAGTCCGGCGAGCCAACGACGGCGACCCGCAGGTCGGGCCCGATGCGCACCGCCACCATGTCTTTTTCGACCTGATCCCCGAGGCGCACGCCGGCATGAAAACGCTGCGCCACGATGTCGGTCATTCCGTAATTGATGTTGATCTCGACCCGGATATCCGGGTAGTCCTGCAAAAGCCCCTGCAGGCGCGGCCACAGCACGCTATTGGCGGCATGCTCGGCGGTGGTGATGCGGATCAGGCCGCTCGGCTTGTTTCTCAGCTCGCTCAACGCGGCCAGCTCGTGATCGATCTCCTCGAGGCGCGGTGCGACCGTTTGCAGCAAGCGGACGCCTTCTTCGGTGGGCGCGACGCTGCGTGTGGTACGGGCCAGCAAACGGACGCCGAGCCGCGTTTCGAGGCTGCGGATCGTGTGGCTCAGCGCGGATTGCGAAATCCCCAACTGGGCCGCCGCACGGGTGAAGCTCCGTTCCCGCGCGACGGCAATGAAGGCCACGAGATCGCTGAAGTCGCCAGCCGCCATTTATCAATCCCATGCATAAACCCATGCTGATTTTAGCGTATTAACAGATCAATCGGCGACGGCTACATTGACGGACATCCGCACCCCAAACGCGCCGGCATCAGACGCAGCGGTGTGCGCCTCACCTACCAGGAGATTCGTCATGAAGAAACGCACGCTCGGCAACAGCGGCCTCGAGGTTTCCGCACTCGGCCTCGGCTGCATGTCGATGAGTTCGGCTTACGGCCCGGCCGGCGACAAGGCGGAGATGATCGCGCTGATCCGCCAGGCCGTCGAACTGGGGGTCACCTTCTTCGACACCGCCGAAGTCTACGGTCCGTTCGTCAACGAGGCCTTGCTGGGCGAAGCGCTCGCCCCGTTCAAGGGCCAGGTGGTCATCGCCACCAAGTTCGGCTTCGATCTCGATCCGGCCAGCGCGCAGCGTACGGGTGGCGTCAACAGCCGTCCGGAGCACATCAAGGCGGTCGCCGAAGCCTCGCTGCAGCGCCTCAGGGTCGATGCGATCGATCTGTTCTACCAGCATCGCGTCGACCCTGACGTTCCCATCGAGGATGTCGCCGGTGCGGTGAAGGAACTGATCGCCGCCGGCAAGGTGAAGCATTTCGGCTTGTCCGAACCGGGCATCCAGACGGTTCGCCGGGCCCATGCCGTTCAGCCGGTGAGCGCCGTGCAAAGCGAGTATTCGCTGTGGTGGCGAGGCCCGGAAAGCGGCCTGCTGCCGACGCTGGAAGAACTCGGAATCGGCTTCGTGCCGTTCAGTCCGCTCGGTGCCGGATTCCTGACCGGCAAGATGGACGAGAACACCCGTTTCGATCGTTCCGACTTCCGCTCGCAGGTTCCGCGCTTTGCGCCGGATGCGCTGAAAGCCAACGTCGCGCTGGTCGCCCTGATCCGGGACGTCGCCGACCGCAAGGGCGTGACGCCGGCCCAGATTGCGCTCGCCTGGCTGCTGGCGAAAAAGCCGTGGATCGTGCCGATTCCCGGCACCACGAAGCTGCACCGCCTCGAAGAGAATCTGGGCGCCGCTGGCGTCGAATTGAGCGCCGACGACGTGCAGCGCATCGAGTCGGCCGCGTCGACACTGCAGCTGGAAGGCGCGCGTCTGCCCGAGTACGCGCTGAACATGACCGGACTGTGAGCGCTGCGATGAAGCCCACCCTTCTTCTCCTCCTGCTGTCGATGCCGGTCGTTGCGTCGGCTATTGCCGACACAGGCGGCAACGCGGCGAATGCTCCGGCGAGCGGATCGGGGCCGGCGGTCTCGGCGACGATTTCGCACAGCACCGCGCGCACGCCCTACGCCGCGCCGGCCGAGCATTTCACCGGCAAGGCCCGCGTGACGCCGCTCTTTTCTCCGAATGCGCCGGCCAGGGCCTCGGCGGCCTACGTCACCTTTACCCCGGGCGCCCGCACCGACTGGCATACCCATCCGCTGGGACAGACGCTGGTCGTGACCGAGGGCAGCGGACTGGTCCAGTTCTGGGAGGGCCCCGTTCAACGCATCGAGCGCGGCGATGTGGTGACGATCCCGCCCGGCCAGAAGCATTGGCATGGCGCGTCGGCCACCGCAGGCATGACCCACCTCGCCATTCAGGAGCAACTCGATGGCAAGTCGGTGGACTGGCTCGAGAAGGTCACCGAGACCCAGTATCGCGCGACGCCCGCAGCCGAAGGGCGTGCCGCACCTGCCGCGCAAGCGTCCCGGGCGCAGCAGTTGATGGGCGATTTCGCGCCCAAGCTGGCCGAACTGACCGACAGCACGCTGTATGCCGACATCTGGGAGCGGCCCGGGCTGTCGAAACGGGACCGCAGCCTGGCGACGGTCAGTGCGCTGATTGCGCTGAATCGGCCCGACCAACTCCGCTCGCATCTGGTTCTGGCAATCCAGAACGGCATGACGCGCGAAGAACTTGCCGAAGCGATCACCCATCTGGCCTTTTATGCAGGCTGGCCCAGCGCCGTCTCGGCGGTTGCGGCGGCCAAAGAAGTGCTGCCCGCCAGATAAGCCAATCAACCGAAGGAGTTTTCGATCATGACTTCAACCTTGCGCAAGTGCGCGCTCGCCGTGGCCGGCTGCATGCTGCTTGCGGCCGGACTCGCGGTGGCTGCGCCGCCGAAGCCGGCTGCGCCACTGGTGATCCAGGAACAGGGCAGTTTCGCCGTCGGGGGAACGGTCGTTCAAAGCCCCGGAACTTACGATCCGCGCAATCTGACGTCCGGTGGCCAGACGCTGCATGGCGACCATGCGCGCGTGTTCTACCAGATCCCGCTCAAGGCGCGCAAATTGCCGCTCGTGATGTGGCATGGCTTCGGCCAGTCCGCCAAGACCTGGGAATCGACTCCGGACGGCCGCGAGGGCTACCAGAACATTTTTTTGCGCCGCGGCTTCGCAAGCTATGTGCTCGATCAGCCGCGTCGCGGCGCTGCCGGGCGCAGCAGCCTGCCCGCCACGATCAGCGCCACGCCGGATGACCAGCGCTGGTTCGACACCTTCCGCGTCGGCATCTGGCCGGACTATTTCCCCGGCGTGCAGTTCTCCCGCTCGCCGCAGGCGCTGGATCAGTATTTCCGGGCAATGACGCCGGACACCGGCCCCATCGACACCAACCTGAACAGCAGCGCCGTCTCGGCCCTGTTCGACAAAATCGGCCCGGGCATCCTCGTCACTCATTCGCACAGTGGCGGCATGGGCTGGCTGGCCGCGATGAAGAATCCGCGCATCCGGGCCATCGTCTCCTACGAGCCGGGCAGCGGCTTTGTCTTTCCGGAAGGCGAGGTGCCACCCGCGCTGCCGAGTGCCGCCGGCACGCTGGAAGGCAGCGCGGTGCCCCTGGCCGAGTTCATGAAACTCACCCGCATCCCCATCGCCATCTACTACGGCGATTTCATCCTCAAGGAGCCGGTCGCCAATCCCGGCCAGGATGGCTGGCGGGTCCGCCTCGCGATGGCCAGACAGTGGGCCGATGCCATCAATCGCCATGGCGGCGATGCGAAGGTGATCCACCTGCCCGAGATCGGCATCCACGGCAACACGCACTTTCCGTTTTCCGATCTCAACAACGTTCAGATTGCCGATCTGATGTCGCAATTCCTCGCTGAAAAGCATCTTGATTGATTCCGTATCCGGCTTGAAATTGAATTGACTTCAGACCGTCAGGAGATTTGAACATGAAATACAAAATGACCAAAGCGGCGGCAGTCGGCGCCATCATCTGCGCATTATCGGGGGTTGGCATGGCCGCAGACTATAAACAAAATCCGTTCACGCTGGCCTACGAAGGCGCGATTGTCGAAAACGTCCCGGGCAAAGTGAATATCCGTCCCGTCAATTACAAGCTGAATGGTATTGATATCTCGGCCAACGTTTACACCCCCGCCAACTACGACCCCGGCAGGAAATATCCGGCGATTGTAATTGCCCACCCAAATGGTGGTGTGAAGGAGCAGGTCGCCGGTTTGTATGCCCAGCGTCTGGC
>SSSX01000245.1 GCA_015657735.1 Zoogloeaceae bacterium | reverse complement strand
CGGGGCCTGGTTCGACCACCTCGGCTACGGCCTCGTCTCGTCGCTGGGCGGGCTGGTGTTCCTGTACGCGCCGAACACGCGGCTCTCGCACCGCATGGTGTCGCTGATGGCCTGCGCCTTCGGCATGAGCGCCTGCTACGCGCTGGGCGCGATGAGCCACTTCCTGCCCGCGCTGCTGATCCCGCTGCTGACCTTCATCGCCATCCTGGTCTCGATGGTGTGCCGTTTCTACGTCCTCGGCCCGCCGGGCAGCCTGTTCTTCATCATGGCGGCGGCCATCGGCGCGTACACGCCGATCGAGCTCGAACAGATCCCGCTGTACGTCGGGCTGGTGACGATGGGCGGCCTGCTGGCCTACCTGATCGCTTTCTTCTACAGCGTCTACATCCTGCGTCTGCAGGCGCCGCAGCCGGTTGCGCCGCTGCCGCCGGCCAGCTTCGGCTTCGTCATCTTCGATTCGATCGTGATCGGCGCCCTCGTCGGCATCTCGCTGCTGCTCGCCCAGGCGCTGCAACTGGAGCGCCCCTACTGGGTGCCGGTGAGCTGCGTGGCGGTGATCCAGGGCGCATCGCTGCGCGCGGTGTGGACCAAGCAGGTGCATCGCGTCGTCGGCACCGGCGTCGGCCTGCTGGTGTCGTGGGCGCTGCTGTTGCTGCCGCTCGACAAGTGGGGGGTCGCGCTGACGATGATGGCGCTGGCCTTCATCATCGAAGTGCTGGTGGTGCGGCACTACGGCCTCGCCGCCGTGTTCATCACGCCGCTGACGATCCTCCTCGCCGAAGCCGCCGCGCTCGGCCACGGCTCGCCGGATGCGCTGCTGCTGGCACGCTTCGTCGATACCGTGCTGGGTTCCGTCGTCGGTCTGGCCGGCGGCGTGTGCCTGCACAGCCCGCGTGTCCGCGACGCGCTGGGACGCCCGATCCGCCGCCTGTTCCCCTTGCTTCCGGACTGACTCCCACCGGCGCACGCCCTCCGCCCCGCCGCCGGATTTCCTCGCCCTTCCGCCCCGCCGCAGGCCGCGCCGCACGCCGTCTCGCGGCATCTCCGCCCTATCCGGCAATCCCCGGAAAGGCCGCCCGGCCGCGCCGCCGCGCTGCGGTCGAAATACAAAAAATCCTTTAAAAACAAAATTGTGCATGCCGTGCACGTTTTTGTCGCCGCACTTCCTCTCCGGCATCGCCCCCCCCTAGAATCACCTCGCCAACAACAACAACGAGGGATGGAGACGCTTCCGCATCT
>SSSX01000031.1 GCA_015657735.1 Zoogloeaceae bacterium | reverse complement strand
GCTCGGCCAGCGACCGGCCGGCCAAGGCCTCGGCGGCGACATCGCCCACCAGCAGTCCGAGCAGGCTCGTGGTGGGTAGGGTGCGGATGGAAATCAGGGGATCGGACATGAAGACCTCCGGAGAAGGCCGATGCCCCGCTGCGTGGGCATCGGCGGCGTGGACAGGTGTAGTGGTCAAGAAGAAGCCCCGGTCACCACGAGGCGAACGGGGCCAAAAGGATCCGGCTGGATCACAGGAATGATATGGAGGTGAAGGCGGGGGCTCTGACGCCCGCCGGTTGCGGCAAACCGCCGGAACCGGCGCAAACAGCTTCTTAGCGGGCCTGACGAGGTCGGCGGTGTGCGCTAGCTGGAGTCGAGCCGGGCGAGGGCAGACGGGAGAGGTTTGACGCGGAAGCGGGGCGAAAGAAGAAGCCGGTGCAGGAGAACCCTGCACCGGCTTCTTCTTGTGGATCAGGCCGCGGCGAGCGGCGCCTCGTCGTCGAGGTGGAGCGTGACGACGGCGAAACGACCGCGACCTGGTGCCCAAGGCCCTGCTGGTGCAACACCACTTTGCCGCCGAGCAGGCCGAGCTGGACCGGTTGAACTCTGAGCTGGAAAGCGCCCTGGCCGCGCAGGCCGAGCTGGAAGAAGAGCACAGCGGCGAGGGAGCCGTGTTCGGCGACTTCGAAAAGATCAACGACAAGGAAGTGAAATCAAGGATCTGGGACCTCACCCATTTGGTGTTGGGCGATGTGCGGGAAGAGCTTTTGGTGCTGAGGAGTTGGCGCAAGTTGTCAATGCGGATCAGTGATCTCAAGAAACGCATCAAGGTGCAGGATGCCGAGTTGGACGCCAAGGCCCTGGCGCGCTACCCCACGCTGACGCCGGATGAGGTGAGGGCCCTGGTGGTGGACCACAAGTGGATGGAAACGCTGGGCGCCGCCGTGCATGGCGAGCTGGACCGCGTGAGCCAGGCGCTGACCGGGCGGGTGAAGGAACTGGCCGAGCGCTATGGGCGGACGATGCCGGAGTTGGTGCAGCAGGTGGATGACATGGAGGCGCGGGTAGCAGGGCATCTGGCGAAGATGGGGTTCGCATGGAAGTGAGGGAGCCCAGCGCCACGTACCTGCGTACCACTGGTTACACACAGACGGAACTCGGCGTGCTACCTACAGACTGGCGAATTGCCGAAATCGGCCAGATCGCAGAGACGTCATCCGGAACGACGCCTCCACGTAGCCAATATGACCGCTACTTCAAGGGGGGCGTCCACGCCTGGGTTAAGACGCTTGACCTCAACAACGCAGAGATCCGAGAAACGGACGAGTCAGTCACCGACAAGGCGGTTGAAGAAACGAGCCTGCGGCTGTTCCCCGAAGGAAGCGTCTTGGTTGCGATGTACGGCGGACTGCGACAGATTGGTCGAACTGGCCTGCTGCGTCTACCAGCAGCCGTGAATCAGGCAATCACTGCTATCCGACCAAACCCCACCACCTTCTGCCCGGAGTTTCTCCTCTTCTATTTGAATCATCGCGTCGGACACTGGCAGTCCGTGGCAAGCAGCAGTCGCAAAGATCCCAACATCACCGGCGCCGACGTTCGGGTGTTCAAGCTTCCCTTGCCCGAGATAGGCGAGCAGCATAGTGTTGCAGTCGCTCTCACCGATGCCGACACCCTGATCGACTCGCTGGAGCAACTGTTGACCAAGAAGCGCCAGATCAAGCAAGGCGCCATGCAGGAACTGCTCACCGGCAAGCGGCGGTTGGAGCCGCCGAAAGGTGACCTGGAGCACATCCACTACTTCTGCGGCAACACCGAGATTGCCAGCGACCTGAAAGCGCGCGAACCCCACCGCGTCGCGCTCTACATGGCCGTGGTGGCCCTGGTGCGTGCCTATGCCAACCTGGCCGACGAGCTGGAGACCCCCCGCGAGTTCCTGAACAAGGAAAGCCACTACCTGTGGGGTAAGCGCTACCTTCTGGAGATCAGCTTTGCCGATGCCGCCCCTGCAGTGAGTCTGAGCCCACGCAAGCTGTTTCTTCAGGTTCGCCCCGGCGCCGACACGGCGCGTTGTGAAGACGTGCTGGACACGTGGTACCGGCAACAGGTGCGTGAGGCCGTGACTGGGTTGCTGGCCAAGTGGGAGCCGTTACTACAGGTGAAGGCCCAACGCATCTTCGTGCAGCGAATGAAGACCAAGTGGGGCAGTTGTACGCCAGAGTCCGGCTACATCCGACTCAACACCGACTTGGCCAAGAAACCGCCGGAGTGCCTCGAGTACATCTTGGTGCATGAACTGGTGCACCTGATCGAGCCAACCCACAACGAGCGGTTTGCTGCGCTCATGGACTTGTACTTACCGCATTGGCAGCACTTGAGGAAACAGCTCAACAGCCTGCCTGTGCGGCACGAGGCCTGGGAGTATTGAGCCCACGCCCATCGGCTACCGCGTTGGAACGTGGACGTTCGCTCCGGCAAGCCGCGCTTGCCGGGGCTTGAGAACAGTCCGCCCGGAGCTGGGCCCTTGATCCAGCTCCGGGCTCACGAGGGCTTGGGTCTGCTAAGCAGCTCTTGATGTCGGGCGTTGAGCGGAAGGTGGTGTCAATTGACGTACTACATAGACCCCCTTGGCGAGATTGACACCAGGGATGATCGGCTGCCTGAAATCCACCCGAGGGCCGGTCCTTGCCGGTCTTGAGGTTGGGAGTGTGTTGAAGAGGCTCTGTTTCCCGGTGCCGCGTGACGGCGAGACCGTGGCTGCTGGCGGGGGTATGTGGCCGGACGGGGTGACAGTCGTGCCGCAAGGGCCACGAAGGTGGGCGCGTGGCGTTACGGGTGGCTGGAGCGTCATCGCGACGCATCGGGCAGGGACGGCCGAGCCACCGCGCCTCGATGGGCGATCCCGTGTCCGGCATCGTTGGGTACCGACCAGAGATCGACCAGACAACAAAAAAGCCAACCCTCGCGGATTGGCTTTTTTGCTTGCTTGTCTTGGCTCCTCGACCTGGGCTCGAACCAGGGACCTACGGATTAACAGTCCGGCGCTCTACCGACTGAGCTATCGAGGATCTGACG
>SSSX01000244.1 GCA_015657735.1 Zoogloeaceae bacterium | reverse complement strand
CCGCGCGAAAAGACTTAGGCCACCCGGAGGTGGCCTAAGTCTTTGAAATTCTTGGTGGGTTGTGAGTGGCTCGAACACTCGACCTACGGATTAAGAGCCCGAAAACCTCGTTTCGGACCGAGTATCGCGGCTCTTGAAAGCCGTTCCAGGCGTCATGCAAGAGGGGCTGTGCGGGGCGTCCCGGGGATTGCCTCCATCTCCAGGCCGATTTCGCTGCGCTGCTATAAGTGTCTGTCCCTGCGAGGTTTTTTGTGATGGGTGCGATGCGTGATGACGCCGCACATTCCCTGATTCGACCTCCGATGGATCGGGGAAGGACCGGGCATTCCCCGGTCCGATGCCGGGCGTCTCTGGTTGGGAGAGAACGGCCGATTCGATTTTGCGGAGCCAGTTCTGGCGCGGGTTTCCCCCGGTTCGGACCGGGTAAGGACCGGGGAGTCCGGAACGGTGTCGGTACGGCGACCGAAAAGTCCTTAGTTCAGGATGGGTGATGGGGTCGGCTTCAGCCCCATAATCTGGCGAACCAACTTCGTCAGGATTCCCGCGATGAAAATCGTTCCCGTCTACGAGGTCAAAACCCGGTTCTCCGAGTTGCTGGCCGCCGTTGAGCTGGGCGAGGAGGTCACCATCACCCGGCGCGGGCGTCCCGTTGCCCGGATCGTTGCGGCGGTCGAGTCTCCCGCCACTACCCTTACCCAGCGCGAGCGGGTCGCCGGCATCTTTGCGCGCCTGCGGGAGATGCGCCAAGGGCGCACGCTGGGCGGCAGTCTCCGCGAAGCGATCGAGGCCGGCCGCGACTGATTGACCAGTAAAAGGGAGCGTGCCCCGATCTGGTGGGTCAGCGGAGTGCTGCCAATGCGGCTTCGGGCGCCTTGTCCAGAATTTTGAGCAGCGCCTTCGCGGCGCCAGTCGGGCAGCGCTTGCCTTGTTCCCAGTTGCGAATGGTGTCGAGGGACACATCGATCCGCTCTGAAAACTCTGCCTGGCTCAATCCCAGGCGTCTGCGAACCCGACGGGCGAACTTCGCAGCATCAAGCAAAGCTTGGGTTTCATCGGCAGCTTGCTGGGTGGCGATCTCTTCATCCGTTGTCGCGTCAACGCGAGCGGTGTCAATCCGGCCAAGTTCCAGCGAGGTAGGGACCGCGGGGTCAATCGTCACGCGTACTGTCTTCATAGTGTCGGACCTCTCGTTGGTTGGCCTTGCGTGCGGTCGCGCGCAGCGGCAACGTTGATGGCGTCGAGCGGGAGGGCGACTTCGATGAGTTTCTTGGGGGTCTTGATGGGGGGCATGTCGGGGGGTCAGAAAGCGGTGGCCAGGATGTGCCGATACGGCGCGCTCCTGAGAAAGTCCGGGAAATCGGCAGGAGCCTGCTGAAGGACGGCAATGGCGCTGGCAAGCCAGCGCCTGCGTTCATCGACGAGGTTGGAATCCTTGTTGAGACCCAGCATGTTACGCGTCTGGACGACGGCATGCCGGCGTCGCCGGGTCAGTTCAGGCAGCGGCTCGATGGTGCCGTCGGTGGACAGCGACCATTCGGCGTTGCAGCCCGGTCCGGGTTCGATGGGCAGCAGGCCGTCCTGCTTCCTCTGCCCACAGGTTTTCGGATTGATGCAACTGTGTGCATAGTTGCGGTAGGCGAAGCACAGGTCCGGTCTGGCATTCGCGCCTGCCTTGGGCTGGATGTGGTCGATCTGGCCCTCGGTCGGCTGCAGGGGCTTTTCGCAATAGACGCATAGCCCGCACTGATCCGCGTTCAGATCGGCTTTGACGGCCAACTTGACCGGCTGGAAGGCGCGGCTGTCGAAGTCCGCCACGCTCAGCGCGGGATGGGCTGCGACGAAATCAGTCAGTGCTGAAGTCGGCGTGGCGCGGTGTTGCAGTTCAACCATGCTCAGCCTGCCTTGCCCAATTTGCGCGCGGCGAGAAAACGCCATGTTGCCAAGTCGCTCTCGTGGAACTGATAGCCGGCGTTTTCCAGGGCAGCACGCAGTGCTTGCGCGTCCGGGCTGGATTCCAGTCCGGTGCGAAGCAGTTGCTCGTAGCGGCGGATGTCGTCTTGCATGGGCAACTCGGGCTCGCGTTGGGTGCCCATGACTTTGGCCAGCGCGTCGCCGGATTCGTGGGCCAGGGGGCTGAATTCCGGCTTGCTGGTCTCGAAGCCGGTTTCCGTGGCCTGGAGAATCCGGATGTTGTCGCGGCTGACTGTGGTCAACACCTGTGGGCTGTGCGTGGTGACGATGAACTGAGTGAGCGGAAAAGTGCGCATCAGGTCGCCTAGAACCCGCTGCTGCCAAGTCGGGTGTAGGTGTAGATCGATTTCGTCGACCAGCATGATGGCTGGCGCACTCAAGGAGAGTGTCGGCCTGAATGCGGTCGTTCCATCGTCAGCAACTCCGCTGGAGAACGTGTTGTCCAACTCATCCAGTCTTGAGATAGCTTCGAATATCTGTGGCCAGGCTCTTTCAGACTCATAGACCGCATGCGGATTACCAATGGCGAGCCTGCGAGCGAAATCCATCGCGAGTGCCAGCATGCTCTGATAGCCCTGACTGAGCTGACTCACCATCAGGTGAGCGCCGTCCTGTTTGCGCTCCAGGACGAACTTGTGATCTTTGTTGAAGTGGGGGTTAAAGTAGGCGCCCCCCAGCAGTTCTTCGATGACCGTGCGCACAGCAGCGATCGTGGGTGACTCGGCAAAATCCTCGTCAATCATGCCCTTGTTTGCCCGGAGCTCAACGACCTCTTCCTGATCAAACCACGCAAGCATTTCACGGAAGTCGCTCATCGAGTCCAGCGCGCCGATCAGGGCGGCGGCTGGATAGCCATAATTTTGCTTGGCTGCGCGCAGGCGTTGCGGCACTTCGATGTAGCCGCGCCGTGCGCCGTAGTAGGCGATGACAGGCGTCAAACTTGGAAGCTCTGCTGCGTAACTGTCCGATACTTTCTGTAGGTAGTGCTTGAGTTCTGTTTGACCGATTGTATGCTCCGGCTTCTTGCCTTTTGTCGAAGCGCGCCAGACATCCCAAGCCAATCCGTCAAAGGTTTCCACTTGCAGTTGGGTGACGTCGGCCATGCCCCAGCGTGCCTTACCGCCGAATTGTGGCCACTGCACGACGCGGAAATCACCGTCCTGAATGCCTCGTCCACTCAGCCTTTGGTTGGCGGATGACAAGTAAGTCAAGACGGGTGATAGCGCGCCTGCAATCGCGTCAAGTAAAGCGGTCTTACCCGCGCCATTTTCGCCAACGAGTACCGTAAGGCGTGGGTGCAGATTCAACTCAAGATGTTCGAAGCATCGGAAGTTGCTCAGCGTGATTTTGCTTAAGCGCATGTTGCCGTACTCCTGCAAAGCAGTTCGTTGAGGTCTAGACTGATGCTGGTCACGGCCCAGTCCGGCTCCTGTGTGAAGGGTCGACGCCCACAACGGCTGCGTTCTTCTTGATGTCTTCGAGCTTGAGCATGGGTCTGGTGGGTGAGGCAACTAACGAGCAGGATTGCGGATTATGAGGGATGAAGGGGAAAAGCTCGACTACGCGCGGCGTGGAGACTGTGTGGGGGCGTGCAGCCCTATTGTGAGTGAACGCTTCAGGCACTGCGCCTCAACCCTCTAAACATCCCATCGACGCCACCCACAGGAGCCGCCGATGATGCCCGTATCACCCGCCCGAGCCTTCCTGCCAGACCCCGGCCTGCCGTCCGCCGGCCGGCACCGCCATCTGCCACGATGGCCTACCTATCCCGCGCCGCGGTGCTGCCCGGCAAATCCCTGGCGCTGGCTGCCGCCTTGGTCGCAGCCGCAACTTCCGGCCGCTCCCCGACCGTGTCCTGCGGGCGCTGGGTGCGAGCCCAGTTCGCCCTCAGCCCCGATGCAGTGTGCGACGGCCTCACCCGGCTGGAGGCTGCCGGGCTGATCCGTACCAGCCGACGCCGTGGGCGGCATCCCGTTGTGACCCTGCGGGACAAGGCGGGTCACGACCTCGTGCTGGAGGGCTGGCCGGCGAAGGTGTAAGCCTCGGGAAGGGGAGTGGTATACGACCAAGTTACACCGGCAGCCAGCGGGTAGTCAGCGGCCCCGGCGCCGATGGCGGTTGCTCCAGCTGCCATTCCGACAACACCTCGCCAAGTGGGCGACGCTCAACGAGCGGCGCGCACTTGGCCCACGTAGCCCGTGCGCTCCCGGCGCACGGGCGTATATCCCTCTTCACGCGACGCGCCGACGCGTCGTCACGCTTCACCTTCCGGGAAGCTAAGCGCTCTGTTGCACGGGCCTTAGAACTTGTCCGTAATTAACCGATAATACGGCTTTCGTTCTTGCTGAGTGTGGGTGCATGGGAGCCAAGTCGTGGGAAGTGACGGATGCGTTCTGGAGTCGCGTGGAGCCGCTGATTCCAGCCAGACGCGAACGGGACCCTGAGCAATCCTTCGTCCGCAAGCCCGGCGGTGGGCGCAAACCCAAGCCGGCGCGGGTG
>SSSX01000243.1 GCA_015657735.1 Zoogloeaceae bacterium | reverse complement strand
AGTGCCGTCGCGGCCCAGCGCAGCTTGAAGGGCGAGATCGGCGACGAGGCCGATGTGGGACACCGGAAGCATCCGTTCTGGGTTTTCCTGGATCGCTTCACGCAGCGCAAGTGGGCGTCGATCGCGATTGCGGTGTCGATCGTGATGGGCGTCGTCGGGTTCGCGGTCAGTCTGCAGCTCAAAGTGGGCGATCTCGACCCCGGCGCCCCCGAGCTGCGCGCCGAATCGCGCTACAACCGCGATAACGCCTTCATTGCCGCCAACTACGCGGCGAGCAGCGATGTCTATGTGGTGATGGCCAAGACGAAACAGTTTGCCTGCGCCCGGTACGAAACCCTGAGCCAGGTCGATGCGCTGGAGTCGGAGTTGCAGCAATTGCCCGGCGTCGAGTCGACCAACTCGTTCGCCGCCCTGAGCAAGCGTTCGTCGGCCGGCATGAACGAAGGCAGCGGCAAGTGGTTCGAGCTGCCGCGGACGCAGGACATGCTCAACGCCATCGCCACGCGCGCGCCGCGTGAGCTGTTCAACCAGAATTGCGATCTGCTGACGGTCTACGTGTTCCTCAAGGATCACAAGGCCGATACGCTGGATGCGGTGGTGCGGGTCGTCGAGGACTTCGCGCGGCGCAACGACACCGCCGAGGTGAAGTTTCTCAACGCCGCCGGCAATGCCGGGATCGAGGCGGCGACCAACATCGTCGTCAAGAAGGCCAATACGCAGATGCTGATCCTGGTGTACGCCGCGGTGATCGTGCTGGCCCTGATCACCTTCCGCTCGTGGCGGGCGGTGGTCTGCGCGGTCATTCCGCTGCTGCTGACCTCGATTCTGTGCGAAGCCCTGATGGTCGCGCTGGGGATCGGCGTCAAGGTCGCCACGCTGCCGGTGATTGCGCTCGGCGTGGGGATCGGCGTCGATTACGCGCTGTACATCCTGACCGTCACGCTGGCCCGCCTGCGCGAAGGCATGTCCTTGTCGGACGCGTATTACAAGGCCCTGCTGTTCACCGGTAAGGTGGTGGCGCTGACCGGCATCACGCTCGGCGTGGCGGTCGCGACCTGGGTGATATCGCCGATCAAGTTCCAGGCCGACATGGGCGTCCTGCT